>JAJRQX010000134.1 GCA_024280065.1 Aquificota bacterium | reverse complement strand
TCTATCTTCAGGTTCCCCGCTGTGTCCACCACGAAGTCCAGCTTGTAGTCCTTGTCAAGGTCAAGGATCCTGTTGAGGTTTGTATCCTCTCTTATACTCTGCTCCGTTGGGGTCTGATAGAACCAGTAGTTGTATAGGTATCCCACCCAGTCCACCCTGTTGCCGTTGGGGAAGGGCTTCTGGGGATAGAAGACTGCCTGCACCACGTTCTTGCCTGCGGTCCCCCTCCTTGAGAGTATGGACACGGAACTTGCGGCTGAGGTCCTCTTCAGTATGTCCCTAATAAAGGTAAGAAGACTTTCCTTTATCTCTACAGCGTTTTTGGCGTTAAGGAATGTATCCGGCACCCCGTCCCCGTCCCTGTCCCAGTCGGAGGAGGAAGAAGGTAGGGGTGTGCAGGGGCTCCCCTTATCGTCCCCATCAGCGGTCCTGTCTGTGTAGACCGTGCAGTCATCTATCCAACATCCTGAGACATTAGGATAGCCGCTCATACCTCCCGGCCAGTCTCCTGCGGAGAGGTCAAAGGAGCCGAACATAGCAACGTGTTTGAGGGAGTTCTCACCCGTCCCCCCGAGGAAAAGACCGAGGGCGTAAACAGCCTCCACCCTTATGTCGTAAGTCTGGCCGAGGTCCGTTATCTGTCTCAGGACGTCCTTGTGCATCCTGTAGGCGGGGACGACAGGGTCAGCTGAGAAGAACTCAAAACCCGTGTCTATTGTGCATGTTACTCCTACACTCCCCGGAGGACCGCCTATATTCCACTGCCCGTCGGAGGCAAGGATCACAAAATTCTTAGCACAGGGAACGGGCTGGCAAGTGTTAGGATTGTTCGGGTCTTCACATATGTACTGAGGATCTCTAAATGTGCCCTCGCCCAGCTCAAAACCGTTAGGATAACCGTGATCGTTGCTCTGCTTGAAGTAGTCATAAGCCTCCCACATGGCAACCGCTGTAGGTGTTCCTCCATAAGGTCTTACCCTGTTTATAGCCCTCTTGACGTGTGTGTATGGGATGCTGTGGAGAGCAGGGTCTTGCTTATCGGAAGTGTCCTCATCTGTAGGGTAAGGGTAGTCGCCCACGTACACCTTCGGTCTTCTCGGCCCAGTATCGGAATAGAACATAACCCCTATCCTCGGTCTTACCTCCTCCTGAGCGAGATCCTGGAGTATACCCCTTACCCTCTCCTTTGGAACGAGTATACGGGTGACCATGGTTTCAGAGCCTTGAGCACGGTCCCAGACGGGATCAAAATTAACGGGCCTTCCTATAGCCTCCAGGATACACGTATTGCCCGTGCACACTATATCGGGATCGCAGTCTGTAGCGAAGAACTCATCGGAGTAATCACACTGGGCGGGCCGTCCTCCCGTGGTAGCCCACCTCAGGAGGTCTATCCTTGACATGAGATGGAAGTTCAGACACCACCCCCAAAAAGCGTCGTTGGTCGGATCGCCATCTTCCAGGTATTCATGTATGTCCCTGAGCCTCGGAGGGCAGGCGGTAGGACTTGCGCTCGTCTCCTCCCAGTACCCCTGAGAAGCGTTGTAGGTGTAGACTTTATCTGGGATGAAGTACCCTTCCTCGTTCCCCTGAGGTGTATTTCCACAGCCTCCCGGGTCATCACACCATCCCCGTCCGTCGCTCCTCGGGTTGTAAGAGCTCCAGTTCATTGAACCGCTTACATCTACCACAAAGAGTATGTTAGGAGGGACGGCGGTTGTCAGAAATGGAGGGACGCTACAGAAGGACTGGGGCAGGCTAACATGCACTACGGAGAGGATGAGAAGCGTAGCCAGGACAATAAGATTAAATATCATCTCCCCTCACCTCCAGCCCCTCCGGGCTTATCCTCCTGACCCTTAGAGCTTTCACAAACTCATAATCACAAGGGTTCTCCGCGGTCACGAACTCAACACTTTCACCCGGCCTTAAATCATAAGGCCGACTGATAACGATCTCAACCAAGCCATCGCACCTGTGACTTTCAGGATAATCAGCCACATAAACGGTTATGCTGCCCCCGTTGACCTCCTTAACTATACCTCTGTAAACGAGCTCCTGTTGGGCTAACGCCAGCCCCAAACCTGCCATCACAAGAAGGGCCAATCTCCTCAACCTTCCTCCTCCCTGATCTCACATTTAAAGTCTGGCCTGTGAAAATTTCGTGAAATCAAAACCTTACCACCGCTGTGAAGTGGCTCTTTATCCTGTATCTCACCTCAGCTCCCATCTTCCTGCTCACAAACCTGACTATCTGAAGCCCCATTCCGCTTCCTCCCGTGTGGGCCTTTACATCGTTCCTGACAACCAGAACGGGCCTACCCTTATCCCTGCAGAGCTTTATGTAAACCCTTGACCTCGCATACCTGAAGGCGTTCTCTATGAGGGAGCTGAGGAGGATCTCAAGGTAGATCGGGTTTGTCTGAACGTGTACCCTGTAGAGTCTCGTTCTCACTCTCACATCCTCACGGACGGGGACCGATCTTAACACGCTCTCAAGAGCAGACTTTAGGTCCACCTTGGCTGGTTCAGTACCCTGTCCCTCTTTCAGGTCCTCAAGTATATCAAGGGTCCTTCTGTAGTGCCTCTCAAGGCGTCTCAGACTCTCCTTAAGCCTGTCAAGGGCGGGGGATCTGTCCAGCAGTTCAAGGTTTACTCTCTGAACAGAGAGGAAGTTACCTATCCTGTGAGTGAGTGTAAGCAGGAGGATACTTGTAAGGTCCCTCATATCCCTCTCCCGTCTGAGGTAGCGGACCACAACCCTCTGGAACAGGACTACAAGCACCATAACGAGCAGGGCTTCCCACATGAGCAGGAAAACGGAGAAGTTCTTTATCCTCTCTTCAAGGTATCCCTCCTTCAGGAAGATGAAGTGCTTCCCCGTGTACCTGATTACCCGGAAGCCGTCGGGAGGGACGGGACTCCGGCTGACGCGCAGGTGCTCCGGAACAGCCTCCTTCTGACCCAGGACGTAAAGTCTGTATACCCTTTCCACCTCCCTCTCCAAGGAGTCCTCAAGAACAGCCCTGAGGTATGCAACGCTCAAGAAGTTTATCATGGACAGACCCAGAACGAGGGCTACCGTTAGAAATGCAAGAGTTCTTACCTCAAACCTCATACCAGCCTGTAGCCCACACCCTTATAAGTCTCTATGGACCCCTCAGGGAGGACCTTCCTTATCTCCTTTATGTAAGCCCTCACAACGTCCGTCCCCACGGGTTTATCACCCCATATACAGCTCAGTATGGTCTCAGTGGAGACCACCCTGCCCCTGTTCCTCAGAAGAAGCATCAGAAGCTCCCATCCAGTCCTTGAGAGCCTCAACTCCTTCCCTCCCCTCCTTATTACCCTCCCTTTAAGGTCTACCTCGGCGTCCCCTATCCTAACCCTATCCCCCCTCACCCTTCTCACCAGGCTCTTTATCCTGAGGACGAGCTCCTTAGGTTCAAAGGGCTTGGTAAGGTAGTCGTCCGCTCCGAGGTTAAAGCATGTCTCCTTGTCCTCTATGGACCCTTTAGCGGTAAGCACAAGGACAGGGACCTCTATACCCCTCCTCCTTATCTCCTTAAGTATCTCCTCCCCGCTTTTGAACCTCAGGATAAGGTCAAGGACAATTACGTCGTAATTTGCAACCGCTTCTATGTTCTCAAGTATACACCTTTCGTCTTCAACCCACGTGACCTCAAACCCTTCCCTTCCGAGATACTCCTTCAGCCCCTCCCCTAAGAGCGCGTCGTCCTCAACTATAAGGACCTTTACTCCCGTCTCCACCTTATGAGCTTTAATATAGCACAGGACGGAACCGCCTTTAAACTTTCACATTTTTTTCACGATACAGATACAAAGTAATAGTGTAAAAACTTTAAGGGAGGTGTGTAGCCATGCGGAACATTTATGAAGCCTTCCCGCATGCAAGGAGGTTCAGCAGGCAGAAGGGTTTCACACTCATTGAGCTTCTCGTCGTCATAGCCATCATAGCCATACTCGCAGCGATAGCCATACCCCAGTTTGCGAAGTACAGGATGCGGGCCTTTAACGGAGCTGCAGAGTCTGACTTAAGGAACCTAGCTACTTCGGAGGAAGCTCTGTTTGCCGAAAACATGGTGTATGGAGTTACCCAATCCAACGCCACGTTGCCAGGTGGTGGTAGCACTGGAGGAGCAGGAGCTGTAGTTCCAGGTCCACAACCTGCGGCTACTGAAGTTCAACAAGGAGCTCTAATTACAGCTACCCTACCAAGTGGAGATATTGTTGGTGTAGGTATAGCAGTTAGTAATAATGTAGATATACAAGCAAATACACCCTCTAATGATTTAAGTAACTATATCGCTTTTGCTCATCACAATCAAGGTGATACCATTTATGGAAAGGATTCAGACTCAACAGCTATATACAGGTGTAAAGATGACGCCTTCGTCGGGGACACTTCAGGTAGTCTTCCTGGAGCTACTTATCCAAGCCCTAACCCTAATCAGGATGATTTCAATGGTCAAAGTTGTGGTGGAGATTTGGGCTGGATCGCTCAGTAATCTAAAAACCCTGCCCCCTCCGGGGGCTTTTTCTTCTATTCTACTCTGAGAACAACCTTCCCGAAGTGTCCCGACTCCTCAAGGTATGTGTGAGCCTTCCCGCCCTCTTTGAGGTCAAACACCCTGTCCACAACGGGCTTCAGTTTTCCTTCTTCAAATAGCCTGGTTATTCTGAAGAGGTTGTGTCCTCCGCCCATATAG
>JAJRQX010000133.1 GCA_024280065.1 Aquificota bacterium | reverse complement strand
GGCATGGTGGGTTTATCCAATGTGACGAACTCCCTCGTTGCCTCCCAGTAAGCCTCAACTATACCGAACTTGGTGAACATCCTCCCGCCCACAGCAGGTCCGTTGTGACAGCTCGCGCATCCTATCTGGATGAAGAGCTTGAGACCTTCCTTTTCCTCTTTGGTAAGTGCGTTCAGGTCTCCCTTCAGGAACTCGTCAAACCTTGAAGGTGTCATGAGGGTCCTCTCAAAGGCTGCTATGGCCTTGGCCACGTTTTCGTAGGTAAGAGGGTCCTTATCGTTGGGGAAGGCTTCCCTAAAGAGCCTCACATATTCTGGGATGGATTTCAGTCTCTTCACCACCTCCTCGGGTGAGTCCATAGCCATCTCTATGGGGTTGAGAATAGGTCCCTTGGCCTGTTCCTCAACGTCTTTGGCCCTACCGTCCCAGAACTGGGCGACGTGGAGTGCAGCGTTTAGAGTGGTAGGAGCGTTCCTCGGACCTATCTGCCACCTGTGGCCTACAGATGTTGGAAGGTTATCAACCCCGTAAGTCGCCAGGTTATGGCAGGTGTTGCAGCTTATAAGCCCGCTCTTTGAGAGTCTCGGATCGTAGTAGAGCATCTTCCCGAGCTTCACCTTCTCTGGCGTTACGGGGTTGTTCGGGTTCTCCGCCACCTTGGGAAGGGGTTCAAAGTACTTCCTGGCCTCCTCAAGGAGCTTGACATCCTCCGACTTACTTCCTGCACCCATGAGGAGTGCACTTCCGAGGACTACAGCCGCCACGGCCACCTTTCTCATGTCACACACCTCCTTTCTGTAATTTAATCGCAATATAATTATATACTAATTTACGAATGTTTATCAACTGAACCCTCCTGTCAGAAGATCTTAAACCTGTTTTTGTAAACGACTATTTACTCCAAAGAGGTCGGTTAAAATTTTCTGGCTATGAGGATAATTCTCTTCTCAGGAAAGGGAGGTGTCGGGAAGACAACCCTCTCGGCGGCCACGGGGTATAAGCTCTCCGAACTCGGCTACAGGACCCTGATCGTGTCCCTTGACCCAGCCCACTCCCTTGCGGACGCATTTGACCTCTCCGAGGGGGAGAGGCTTTCAGCGAAGGGACTACCCGTGAAGATAAAGGAGAACCTCTACATACAGGAGATAGACGTCCAGGAGGAAATAGACAGATACTGGGGTGATGTATACAGGTTTCTTGAGATCCTATTCAATACAACCGGGCTTGACGAGATAGTGGCGGAGGAGCTCGCCATACTCCCGGGCATGGAGGAGGTGACGAGTCTCCTTTACGTGAACAAGTATTACAGGGACAGGGATTTTGACGTCCTTATCCTTGACCTCCCGCCCACCGGAGAGTCCCTGAGGTTCGTATCCATGCCTACAGTCCTGAAGTGGTATATGAAGAAAGTCTTCAAAACGGAGAGGCTCGTTATAAGGGTTGCAAGGCCCGTTGTGGGAAGAATAACGGACGTCCCGCTGCCGGACGATACCTACTTCAAAGCCCTTGAGAACTTCTACGAGAAGCTGAAGGGTGTGGACGAGGTCCTGACAGACCCCGAGACGACCTCTGTCAGGATAGTGACGAACCCTGAGAAGATGGTGGTGAGGGAGAGCCAGAGGGCGTTCATGTACTTCAACCTATTCGGTGTGAACGTGGACGCTGTGATAGTAAACAGGATAATTCCGGGGGAGCTGGAGGACTGCTCCTTCCTGAGGGAGTGGAGCGGCATTCAAAGGGAGTATCTGAGGGAGATAGAGGCCTTCTTCTCCCCCGTCCCGGTTTTGAAAGTCCCCCTCCTCAAAGGAGAGGTCTTCGGCGAGGATAGACTTAAAGAACTCGCCTCCCTAATATACGGTGATAGGGACCCTTCCGAAGTCTTCTTTAAGGAGAAACCATACGAGTTCGTGAAGGAAGAAGAGGGTTACTTGGTCAAGGTGAAGGCACCTTTCGTGAGCAAAGAAACGGTTTCTCTCCTCAAGGGTGAGGAGGAGATCATCGTCAGGGTGGGAAACTTCAAGAGTCACATTCTTCTACCGAGAAAGCTGAGGAAGCTTGAGCCGAAAGGAGCTAAGATAGAGGACGGATACATAAAGATCAGACTATCGTAGGTGTTCCCTTATCGCCCTACCTATGTCCGCTCTTGCTATTATGCCTATAAGCCTACCATCCCTGTCCACCACTGGCAGTCTTCCAACGCCTCTACCGGACATGACCCTTAGAGCTTCCGCCAGGCTTACCTCCGGGGGTACGGTGAGGACTTCTTTTGTCATGACCTCTGACACGGGTGTGTAGGGCCTCCTGTCCTGGGGTATCCTCAGGAGGTCTGTCTTGGTCACTATGCCGACCAATCTGTCCCCTTCAACAACAGGCACACCGCCTATGAGCCTCTCGGTCATTATGCTGTGGACCTTATCCAGGGTCGTATCTGCGGTAATAGTTACAGGCTTACTCATGTAATCTTTTACCCTCAGCTTTTCAAGGACATATATGCCCCACTCGTCCACGTGGGCTGGGGAGTCCAGGCGGGTGTCAACCTGGCTCGGGAATATACTTTTATCACCGCTCAGAAAGTAGGTTATGAAAACCGATATCATAGCTGGTACCAGGAGCTGGTATCCACCCGTCATCTCCGCTATCAGTATTAGGGTGGAAAGGGGAGCCTTAGCGGCTCCACCGAATAGGGAGACCATACCGACTATGATGAACGAGGGAACACTGAGGTTAAGGCTGTAGAGATTGTTCAGGGTAATTGAGTAGAAAGCCCCCACCAGACCTCCTATCATCACGGAAGGTCCAAAGACGCCCCCGGAACCGCCGGACCCTATGGTAAAGGATACGCCTATCATAACAGCCACAGCACCTGCGAGGGCGAAGATAGGATCCTTCAGGACACCGTCCATAAAGAGCTGAACCCAGCCGTAGCCGTTTCCTACGGAGACCGGAATCATGGAACCCACTGTTCCTGCAAATAGACCTCCCAGCGCAGGTTTGAGGTAGATCGGGATCTTAAGCTTTGAAAAGGTCTCCTTGATGAGAAAGAAGACCTTAACGTAGACCCTGATCACGAAAGAGCAGACAAAACCGAGCCCTGCGTAGGTAAGTAGATCGGTAAGGTCCCAGCTAAAGGTATCGGGTATGTCCGCGGAGAATATAGGCTGGAAGCCGAAAAAGGTGCAGAAGACAGTGTAGGAAGTGACAGAAGCAACGAAACCCGGTATCATCGCTTCAACATCAAAGTCTTTCTTAAAGAAGACTTCAGCGCTTATTATTGCCCCCGCGAGGGGAGCTTTGAATACGGCGGCCACGCCCGAACCCAAACCCACCGCTATAGCTATCCTCTTCTCCCTCTTC
>JAJRQX010000132.1 GCA_024280065.1 Aquificota bacterium | reverse complement strand
GGGAAAGACAGGAACCACGGACGAATACATGGACGCTTGGTTCATAGGCTTCTCTCCATACATAGTAACAGGTGTATGGGTAGGCTTTGATGTGAAGAGGTCCCTGGGTCCTGGCATGGCTGGTGCGAGAGCAGCTCTTCCTATATGGAAGGACTTTATGGCTGTGGCAGCTTCAAAGTATCCCAATGATGACTTCCCTCTGCCAGAGGGGACCGTTGTGGTCCCGATAAACACCAAGGACTTTGTGATAGCGGACGAGACATGTGATGGTGTTGACATGGTTTTCGTTGAAGGGACACAGCCGAAACTCACCTGCTCGGACATTAGGAACATAATCAGCCCTCTGGAGACCTGGTGAGGACCATGGGTATGTCAAGGTTGTGGACCACGAATGAGGTGACGCTACCGAGGAAGAACTCCTTCAACCTCCCCTTGCCGTAAGCTCCTATGAACAGGATGTCTATTTGGTTCTCTCTGCAGAAGGCGACTATCCTCTCCTCCGGAAACCCTGAGGCGGTGTGGTGTGTGAAATCTTCACCTGCTACGGACCTCACCTCATCCACCACGCTGGGCGGAACCTCGTCCCCGACGGTTATAACGTGGAGCTCGTATCCGAACAGGTCCCTCAGTGAGACCGCAACTCCGAGAGCCCTTCGGGAGTTGATCCTCCCGTCATAGGCCACAAGGGCCTTTCTGAGATCGCGTCCGTTCTCGGGGACTAGCAGGACAGCACTTCTTGAGATCCTGGTTATCCTGTCCGAGTTTGAACCCAAAAACATTCCCTTGACGGGTCTCCTCCCCACCTTACCCACAACGATAAGGTCCTCCGGGTCCGCCTGGGACACTATCTCCCTGTAGGGGATTCCCGCGGTCTTGACCACAGAAGTCTTTGAACCGAACTGCCTGCCGAGGGCTGAGAACTCATCAAGAACAGCCTCACCCTGCTTCTCAAGGAACTCCCTTATCCTCCCCGAGATGCCCTCGTAGTAGGTGAAGCCGAGGATACCCGCCAGGTCCGTAAGGAAGCTCTCCTCAAGGAGTCTGGTGTCAACCACGTATATCCCTACAACCGGGATGTCGTAGAAGGCTCCCACACGTAAGGCTAACTTTGAGGCCTCTATTGACGCTCTGGAACCGTCAACGCCCACTATTACTCTCTTAAACATCCAAGTTTCTCACCTCTTTGGCGTAGGCCTCTATGAACTCCCTCCTCGGCTCTACCTGCTCTCCCATAAGGATCGTGAATATCCTGTCCGCTTCAACCGCGTCCTCCAGGGTGACCCTCACAAGCCTTCTCCTGGCAGGGTCCATTGTAGTCTCCCAGAGCTGTTCAGGGTTCATCTCACCTAAACCCTTATACCTCTGGATCTCCATACCCTCCTTCACCAGACCCACCAGCGTGTCGTATATCTCCTGAGGAGAGTTTACGAGCTTTCTTCTGTTCTCGTAGCCTACTTCAGCTGGCATGCCTATACCTATCCCTTCCAAAACCTGCTTGTAGGAGAGGGAGGAGAGGAAGTCTGCGTCCACTATGACCCTCGTTCCTATTCTGTCATCACGGATAATGAGGTCGTAAGCACCTTCAGGGTCATCGTATTTGGTGTCAACCCTGTAGTCTGGTAACTCCCTTGACAGCTTCTCAACGATCTCCATGACCCTATCAGGATCCCTGAGATCCTCCTCCCTGATACGGTTTGAGATCAGGAAGCTGACTATGTCCTCACCCTTTGCTTTCACAAGTGCCCTGTAGCTCTCCTCAAACTCCCTGAGGTTCTTGAGGAGCTCTATCAGCTCCTCACCCCTGAACTCCCTTCCCGAAGAGTCCCTGACGTAGCCTCCCTCCTTGGCTAAGTTAAGGATCATCTCCTCAAGCTCTCTGTCGTCCTTAACATAAAACTCCTTCTTACCCTTCTTCACCCTGTAGAGGGGTGGCAGGGCTATGTAAACGTAGCCCCTTTCTATAAGCTGCTGCATGAACCTGTAAAAGAAGGTCAGGAGGAGGGTCCTTATGTGGGACCCGTCCACGTCCGCGTCGGTCATAAGTATTATCCTGTGGTATCTGAGCTTTGATAGGTCTATGTCCTCCCCTATACCGCAACCGAGGGCGGAAACTATAGCCTTCACTTCCTCGTTGGCTAAGACCTTATCAACCCTTGCCTTCTCAACGTTTATTATCTTTCCCCTTAGGGGGAGAACAGCCTGGAACCTTCTATCCCTCGCCTGCTTAGCGGAACCGCCCGCAGAGTCCCCTTCCACTATGAATATCTCGCACTTCTCAGGATCCCTTTCGGAACAGTCCGCCAGCTTACCAGGCAGGATACCGTCCTCAAGAGGAGACTTCCTCCTTACGAGCTCCTTAGCCTTCTTTGCCGCCTCTCTGGCTAAAGCAGCTTCCACCGCCTTCTCAACTATAAGCCTGAGGATGTCCCTGTTGTTCTCAAAGTACCCGACCAGCTGGTCATAGACTATGGATTCCACTATCTTCTTGACATTTTGGTTCCCAAGTTTGGACTTCGTCTGACCCTCAAACTGGGGGTCCGGGACCTTGCAGGATATAACCGCCACAAGTCCTTCCCTTATGTCCTCCCCAGTGAACATGGTTTTAAGCTCCTTGGACAGCTTCATACCTTCCACCAGCTTCATGACAGCTTTGGTGAGCCCGCTCCTGAAACCCGTTACGTGGGTCCCGCCCTCCGTGGTCTTGACGTTGTTCACGAAGCTGTCTATTACCTCCCTGTAGTCCTTTACGTATCTGAAGGCCACATCAACTATAACCTTGTCCTTCTCTCCCGAAACCCTTATAACTTCCTTAAACAGCGGGTCCTTGGCCTGGGAGAGGTATTCAACCAGGTCCTCTATGCCCCTCTCAAACCTGTAAGTTATCTCCTTACCCGTCCTTTCGTCCTTAAGGTAGAAGCTGACTTCAGGGTTCAAGTAGGCCAGCTCTCTTATCCTCCTATCAACCAGATCAAACTTCACCCTTGTGGTTTCAAAGATCTCAGGGTCGGGCTTGAAGGTTATCCTCGTTCCCCTCTTGGTGGTAGTTCCCACGACCTTCACCTCGTACAGGGGTTGGCCCCTCCTATACTCCTGTCTGTATATCTTCCCGTCCCTGTAAACCTCCGCGACCAGCCACTCGGATAGGGCGTTCACCACGGAGGCACCAACACCGTGAAGACCACCAGAGTAGGTGTATAGCTTCTTTCCAAACTTCCCGCCTGCTCCGAGGATGGTAAAGACCACCTCAAGGGCAGGTCTACCAACCTCTGGATGAATATCAACGGGTATGCCCCTGCCATCGTCTTCAACTGTTACTGAGTTATCGTCGTGGATCACCACCTTGATGTTGCGGGCGTAGCCCGCCATGGCCTCGTCCACCGCGTTATCCACTATCTCCCAGATCAGGTGGTGCAGTCCCCTCTCCCCCACGTCACCTATATACATGGCGGGCCTCAGTCTGACATGGTCTAAGCCCGTGTGGACCTCTATAGCTTCTGCTTCGTAGGTGGTTTTGGGGTTTCCAGCTTTTTTCATAATGTTTTATTATAACTTATAATATATATACCTTCCACAGTTGGGGCATCTGTCCACCGAGTTTTCCTTTATAAGTTTTGAAAAGAGCATATCCGGAATCTTCATGCCACAACCTGAACATATTCCGTCCTCAACTTTGACGATCAGTTTTGCTTCGAACTTGTCCTTGATCTCCTCGTATAACCTCAGAAGCTCCTGATCTACCGCTCTCTTTACCTCCTCCCTAAACTTCTTTAGAGTTTCTATTTTGTTTTTTACCTCCTTTTCTTCTCCTTCAAGGTCTTTGACCTCCTCTTTCAGCTCCTTAATCATCCTCGTTATGGTAGGTTCTTTTCTTGCAAGATCCTCCCTCGCTTTCTTCAGTTCCTCCTCAAGGTCATCAAGGTCGTAGGACATCTTCAGTATATTGTCCTCATGCTTTGACTTCTCCCTGAGGAGCGCCTTATACTCAACATCCTTCCTTACCATAGTGAGTTTTCTCTCTGTGGAGGCGAGCATCTGCTCTTCTCTCTCTATAGCTTCCCTGATATCTTTTTTCCTTCTCTCCAGGGCTTTGCACCTTTCTTCAAGGCCTTTTAGCTCTTCCTCAAGTTCCTCAAGTTTCCTTTTCAGATCCTCCCTCTCCTCACGTATCCTTACTATCCTCCTTCCGAGCCTGAAGATCTCCTGGTCTATCTCCTGAAGTTTTAATAGGTCTCTTAGCTTCTCTGGGTCCATAGAGTTTAATTTAAGTCCTGTATTCGGTTACCTGAAGGTTCTTCTCGTATAG
>JAJRQX010000131.1 GCA_024280065.1 Aquificota bacterium | reverse complement strand
TATTTATGAGCTCGGCCACCTCCTTAGCGAAGTAGGTTATTATCATGTCCGCACCTGCTCTCTTTATGGAGATTAAGGTCTCAAGCATAACCTTTTTTTCATCAACCCAGCCGAGCCTCCCCGCAGCCTTTATGAGAGAGTACTCACCGCTCACGTTGTAGGCACAGACCGGAACGAGGACGTTCTCCTTCACCTTTGAGATTATGTCCAAGTATGCCAAGGCTGGCTTCACCATGACCACGTCCGCTCCCTCATCAACATCCATCAGGACCTCCTTTAGGGCCTCCCTTGAGTTGGCAGGGTCCATCTGGTATCCCCTCCTGTCTCCGAAGGAAGGGGCGCTCTCCGCAGCCTCCCTGAATGGACCGTAGAAGGCGGAAGCGAACTTGGCGGAATAGCTCATTATGGGGACATGTTTGAAGCCGGCCTCGTCCAGAGCCTCCCTTATCGCCCTCACCATGCCGTCCATCATGCCGGAGGGGGCTACCATGTCCGCTCCGCTCTCGGCATGGGAGACCACCTGCTTCTTCAGGTTCTCAAGTGTGGCATCGTTGTCCACCTCGCCGTCCCTGACCACACCGCAGTGGCCGTGGGTCGTGTATTCACAGAAGCAGACGTCCGTTATGACGTATACGTCGGGGACCTCCCTCTTTATGACCCTGAGTGCCTTCTGGATTATGCCCTGTTCACTCCAGGTATCGGAACCTACTTCGTCCTTGTGTTCGGGTATCCCGAAGAGGATCACCGCAGGTATACCTAAGTCCCTGACCTCTTTAACCGCGTCAGCTACCCTGTCCACCGAGTATCTGAAGACACCGGGCATGGAGGAGACTTCCTCCACCACGTTCTCGCCGTGTCTGACGAAGATGGGGTATATGAGGTCTTCAAGGGAGATCCTGGTCTCCCTGACGAGCCTCCTTATGTTCTCGTTTCTCCTGAGACGTCTCGGCCTTGAAAAGGGAAAGCTGGAAACCCTCATGTCTTTATTTTAATCCGTCAAGCTCTTGTGTCCGCGGTCGCGGTGGGCGTGATGTCATTATAATTATAGTCATGAGTGCCCTGATGGTGTTTACGGAGGAAGGTGAGCTCATAGAAAGGACCACAGACCCCAAGGAGATAGCAGATAAGCTTTCCGAGATAGGAGTTCTCTTTGAGAGATGGGAGCCCAAGAGACCCATCTCTGAGGACGCGGGAGAGGAAGAGGTCCTTGAAGCCTTCAAGGAGGACATAGATAGGCTGATGGAGAGATTCGGTTTCAAGTCCTGCGATGTTGTGGCCCTATCTCCCGACAACCCGAAGAAGGAGGAGCTGAGGAAGAAGTTCCTTGACGAACACACCCACACGGACTTTGAGGTCAGATACTTCGTTTACGGAGATGGCGTCTTCTACCTTCATCCCAACGACAAGGTCTACGTGGTCCACTGTGAGGGGGGAGACCTAATAAGCGTTCCGCCTAACACTCCCCACTGGTTTGACATGGGAGAGAACCCTAACTTCAAGTGTATAAGGCTCTTCACAACCGAGGAAGGCTGGGTTGCCCACTACACGGGTTCGGACATAGCGAGGAAGTTCCCCACCTATGAAGGGATCCTCCAGATCCGTTAAGGCGGTCCTGACGGACATAGAGGGAACCACCTCCTCTATAGCCTTCGTCAAGGAGGTCCTCTTCCCATACTCCAAGGAGCGTCTCCCGACCTTCGTAAAGGAAAGAGTCTCCGACCCCAAGGTTCAGAGGATCCTGGAGGAGGTAAGGGCTATAAGCGGACAGAGTCTTGACCTCAACGGTGTGATAGACATTCTCCTCAGGTGGATAGAGGAGGACAGGAAGGTTCCTCCCCTAAAGGAGCTTCAGGGTATGATCTGGGAGGAAGGATACAGGAAGGGTGAGATAGAAGGCCACATATACGAAGATGCCTACGAAAGGCTGAAGGAGTGGCACGAGCAGGGCTACCCCATATACGTCTACTCCTCAGGGTCCGTTCAGGCGCAGAAGCTTCTCTTCTCACACACACCTTACGGGGACATAACTTATCTGTTCGCGGGTTACTTTGATACGAGGATGGGAAGCAAGAAGAAGGAAAGCTCCTACAGAAGGATAGCCAAGAAGATAGGTCTGGACCCTGAGGAGATCCTCTTCCTTTCAGACAACCCGGAGGAGATAGAAGCGGCCCACAGGGCAGGTCTTAAGGTCATAAGGTTCGCGAGGGAAGGCGAGAACGAGATCCTGCAGGACTACCCCCATATGCAGGTCAGGAGCTTCTATGAGATACCAGACCTTACAGAGCTGTAAAGGGCCTTAAATTATTTTTTAATGGAACTGAAGATAAACGGGAGGGTTTACAGGGTAGAGGCGGACCCGGACACGCCCCTGCTCTGGGTGATAAGGGAGAGGATCAGGCTTACCGGGACCAAGTTCGGTTGCCTGAAGGGTATCTGCGGAACGTGCACTGTCATGGTAGGTGATGAGCCCGTGAGATCGTGTATAACACCCTTAGCTCTTGCTCGCGGGAAGGAGGTTGTTACGGTTGAGGGTATTCCAGAAGACCATCCGGTAAAGAGGGCCTGGAAGGAAGTTGGGGTTCCCCAGTGCGGATACTGCCAGAGCGGTCAGATAGTCATGGCATACGCCCTCCTTATGAAGAACCCAAAACCCACCTACAAGGACATAGTCTCCCGTATGAACGGAAACCTGTGCAGGTGCGGGACCTATCCGAGGATAGTTAGGGCTATAAAGAGGGCCTCCGAGATGATGGGAGGAGGCAGATGATAACGAGGAGGGAGTTCCTGAAGGCGGGCATCCTTTCACTCGTTATAGCTGTGAGTCCTAAAGGGGTGCATATAGTTAAGGCTCAGGACCTGAAACGCCACTCCCCGAGGATATGGATAAACCTCTCCAAGGATAATCTTCTGACTGTCCTCGTAAACAAGTCCGAGATGGGTCAGGGTGTTTACACGGGTATAGCCCAGCTTGTGGCCGAGGACCTTGACTTTCCCTGGGAGAGGGTGAGGGTTAGACCGGCCCCCGCGGGCTGGAAATACGTAGATCCCTACATGGGCATACAGCTCACTGGAGGTAGCACAAGCATAAGGCACATGTATGAGATAATGAGGGCAGCAGGAGCCGCCATGAGGGAGATGGTTCTTGAAGCCGCCTCAAGGGTATGGAACGTTCCGAAGGGTAGACTGAAGGCGGAGCTCGGCTACGTAATTGACAAAGAGACTAAGAGGAAGGAACCCTACGGGAGCTTCGTAGACCTTGCCATAAAGCTACCCGTTCCAGAGAACCCGCCTCTGAAACAGGAAGAGGAGTTCAGATATATAGGCAGGTCCGTTCCCAGGGTCGACCTGGAAGATAAGGTGAACGGAAAGGCAAATTTCGGGTTTGACTACTTCTTTGAGAACCAGATATACGCGGTGATCGAGAGGCCACCCGCCTTTGGTGCTAAGGTCGTCTCTTTTGACGCGAGGGATACTCTCAAGGTCAGGGGAGTGACCCATGTCTTTAAAGTTGGCAAAGGTGTCGCCGTCTGCGGTGAGGACCCCCACGCGGTCCTGAAGGGGAGGGAGAGGCTCAAGGTCAGATGGTCAGAGTCTCCTATGAAAGGGATGGACCAAGAAAGGCTAAAGAACCACTTCCTAAAGCTCCTCAAGAAGAAGGGTCTGGTTGCCAGAGAAGACGGTAAGGCCCTTGAGGAGATAAGGAGGTCCGAAAGGAGTGTAGACCTCACCTACGTACTTCCCTATCTATACCACGCCTGCATGGAACCTATGGCCTGCACGGTCAGGGTAGACGGGCGGTCCTGCGTAATATACGTTCCCACCCAGAATCAGACAGGTGTTCTCTCCGTAGCCCGGAAAGTAACCGGTCTTCCCCCGTCTAAAATAGAAGTTGTGACCACGTACTTAGGCGGGGGTTTCGGGAGGAAGTCAAACACCGAGTTCGTGGAGGAAGCCCTCCTGATAGCAAAAAGGACGGGCAGGCCCGTAAAGCTCTTCTACACAAGGGAAGACGATATAAGGGCAGGCTGGTTCAGGCCTATGTGTGCAGCGAGGGTGAGGGGAGCTCTGGATGCGGAAGGGAACCTCTCAGCCATGTACTTCAAAATAGCGGTCCCAGCTGTCTTTGAGTGGGCAGGGAGGAGAAGCGGCGGCGTGGATCCCGCTTCCGTTTCAGGTGTCGCCAACACCTTCTATGAGATCCCTAACGTCCACGTTGAGTTTGTTAAGGCGAACCTGCCTGTTCCCGTGTGGTTCTGGAGGTCAGTCGGTCATACCCACAACGCTTACATAATGGAGACCTTCATAGACCAGATGGCTCACCTCTCAGGGAAGGATCCTGTTGAGTTCAGACTTAAACTCCTTGAGCTAAACCCCAGGGCACACCGTGTCGTTGAGGAGGTAGCCGAGAGGTCAGGCTGGCACAGAGGACCCGTGGAAGGCCAGGCCCTCGGGATCGCCTACCACTTTTCATTCGGTACCCATGTGGCCCAGGTGGCTGAGGTCTCCCTTGAAGAGGGTAAAGTGAT
>JAJRQX010000130.1 GCA_024280065.1 Aquificota bacterium | reverse complement strand
ATCCGGTCGGGCTGGGAGCGAACCTGGTTACCACCATGACCCTTATTTTAATCTAAGCATCTTTTAAGGAGTTCCTTCTTCTTCATCCTTAGAGCCTCCGCTCCAAAGAGAAAAAGGCCAAAGGTCCTCAGTATCCTGTCATCTATCAGGTATCCTCCCTTGTTTGCCTCAAGCCTTTTTAATACCTGGGAAGCTTCCCTCCTCGCCCTGTCCAGATTCCCATCGCCGAGCCTGTCCCTGATGAGTATCTCCACCAGCCTCTCCTCAACGTGCTCCCCGAAGTGGGACCTGAGGAGATCTATGAGGTTTTCGGTTTCCTCACCCAGGGAAGGGGGTTTTATACCCTCCTCCAGGAGAAGCCTCTTTATGAGGTTTGCCCTGACGTGTCCTATACCCTTTATACCACCTATCGCGGAGAACTCGGGAGAGATACCGTATTTTATTGAGTGAGCCACCTCTAAGATCCGACGGTTTGACCAGTCTATATCGCCGAAGCTTCTTATGTCAAGGAGGACCCTGAGAAGGTGGAGGACGTCCGTACCCAGATAGGAGAACTCACCCGGAGGGTGCTGCAGGTTCCTGTATTTGAAGGTGAGGCCCTCTATGTAGAAGATAAACTGGTGGGTGTTGTCCTTAAAGCACTCGTGCCCGCAGGGAGCTACCTTTGACCTGACGTAGAGGTCATCCTCGGGAAAGCTCTCACCTCCCCTGACGAAGTCGTACAGCCCGTCAAAGTTCTTCATAAACAGGAGTGGTCTTACCGTTATCATACTGTCAAGGCGTAGCTTCCTCCTCCTCAGGAACTCTTCGTAGCTTACAGGAGACATACCCGACCTTATGCAGAAGAGGGCCTTTTCGGAAAGTTTACCTTTCTCCACATAGCCGGTTTCCTTGAGCCACCCGTAGACCTCATCTATAATCGGGTCCTCAGCGAGGTCCTTGAGTGAGTAAGTCCTCTTAAGGAACCTCCTGAAGTTCTCCCCTTCATAAAGGTAGCCTATGAGGATGAATAGGCTGAGGACCTTCTCCGTTTCCTCGCTCATAACCCCACTCTCAAGAGATTCCTTTATGTGGGGTTTCAAACCTCCTTCCAGCTTCTTCCTTATCTCCTCCTCCACGGTGCCGGGTTTTGCCCCGTAGGTGAGTATGTAAGAGTAACCCTTCTCCTTGATACCCAACCTCCCCGCCCTACCTTCCATCTGGAGGATGTCAAGCTGAGAAGGGAATACCTTCCACTTCCTTTCCTTTCTATCGTAAAAGGCCCTCACACCTACCATCACCGTATCCGCGGGAAGGTTAACGCCGTAAGCTAAGGTGCTCGTGGCTACAAGAACGGGAAGCTTCCCTTCTCTGAAAGCTCTCTCTATCGTGTCTCTCTCTTCCTTAGGAACGTCCGCGTTATGGAAGGCTATCTCTGGATCTCCTTCGGTCCTTTTCTCAAAGGGGACGGTCTCGTTCATTACACCTATCCTCTCCCTGTCCGCCATCTCCAGGATCCGCCACCCCACGCTCTTTTTGTGGACAAAGACTATAACCTGATCGTCCGGTCTTTTCAGCTCATAGAGGGCTGACAGGATCTTCCCTGCTATCCTGTCCTCCTGCGTTTCGGGTTTTACGAACTCCTTAAACTCTGTAAGGGGTATTATCCTTCTCTCAAGGGGTACGGGCCTCCAGAGGGATTCAATGAACAGGTCCGCCCTTATCCATTTGGCCAGTTCCAGACCACCGGGCAGGGTAGCCGAAAGGCCGAGGATCTCCGCTCCCGTATCAAGCAGGTAGGTTATCATCTCCTCAAGGACCCACCCTCTCGAACCCATAAGGTGGTGAACTTCATCTATCACAACCGCGGACACCTCATCAACCCAGGGGAGGCGATTCCTGAGGGCGAGGGCCAAGTTTTCATAAGTCGCCACTACCACATCTGATGTTACGGGCTTATAGGCCTCTATTATGTCCCCAGTTCTGACGTCTATTTTCCTTCCGAGGAGTTTCCTCAGCTCAACCACCTTCTCGTAAACGAGGGATTTGGTTGGAGCTGTGTATATCCTCCTTCCCTCCCTGTTCCTTATGAACATGAAAGCTATCAGGCTCTTACCCGCGGATGTAGGGGCTGAGATGAGGGCGTTTCCGCTTCTGTATTTCCTAAGGAAGAGGGTTTGTATGGGGTTAAGAAGCTTATAAGGAACCTTCGGGTCAAGGTCCTCACCCCTGACCAGGTCCGCCTCCCTCGGTCTCCCAGAAGGTGTTTTGTAGACGAGCTTCCCTGAGGGAGGGTCAAGGCTGAACTCGGACCTTTCAAGGACTATGTAATGTTTCATTTCCTCTCAAGTGCCCTTCTCCTTATGGGAAAGAGAACCCTTTCGCTCCTGACCTTCCCGTCGGGTGTGATGTAGAATCTCCCGCCTGCACCGTCTCTGAGGTCCTTCGGTATTAGACCCGCCTCCTCCAGCTCCGCTACACTTTCCGGTTTCCTCCCGTACCTTCTCTCAAACTCCCTCATCGCCTCGTAGATCAGGCTGGCCCTTTCCAGGGTGATCAATCTCGTCCTTATGGCCCTCTTCATCCTTTCGTTCTTCATAACCTTAAGCTGATCCCTCAGGAGAGCTATCGCCACCTCAAGCATACCCTCCTCGTAGTAGAGCCTTGAGGCCAGGAGGGGAATAAGATTATACTCCCTCGCATCGGGGTATTTAGCTGCCATAGCGAGGTACTCCGCCCCCCTCCTGTTGTCCCTCAGGAAGTAAAAGTAGTTGAACCCTATGTAGAAAGGTATTCTCCAGTCCTTAACATATTTCATACCCCTTTTAAGAAGTGCTATCGCCTCCTCATACAGACCCGCCTCCCAGGTAAGGAAGGCGTTCCCCACGTAGTAGGGGTCAAAGTACCTGGGGTTGTAGAGTGTGGTTGCGGAGAGGGCATCATATATCCTGAGGGCTGTCCTCCTGTCTATCACCCCTCCTCCCTTATCAACCATGTAGCCTGTGTAGGCTATCGTGTTTATAAAGCCGAGGTCCGAAAGGCCGAACGTCAGGTCCTTCGGTACAAAGACCAGATACATCTTCGCAGGCAGGATATACCTCTCGGTTGTACCCTCCCTGACCTCCTTCGCGGTGAAGTGGGAAAGAACAAGGTTCAGAAGAAAGAAACCCACTGAAAGGCTGAGGATAAGGACCGACCTCAAGCCACCTCCCTCCTGCCGAATATGAAGGAGCTTAAGGATACGAGGAAGCCCGCGTAGACCACAGCCTTCAGTATGTCAAGGGTGAGGTGTCTTAGGTCTATACTCTCAAGGCCGAGAATAACGTCTGGTCCGGGCGATGAAAAGGAAGGCAGGATGTAGAAGAGGGAGGTTATAAGGTATTTAATAAGGGGAGACACCCTCTCCTCCTCAATGTGAACGAAGTGGTATAGGTTCTCAACGGAAGAACCCGCTATCAGCACCACCACGCTCGTAAGGAATACTAAGAAGAAGTTGGTCATGAAGGTTGAGAAGAAAAGAACCACTAAGGAGAGTAAAAACACTTTAACCCATACAGATAAAAGAACGATCAACCCTGCAGAGATATCCACCTCCTTCCTGAAGACCTCCACAGAAAAGGTGTTTATAATCCACGAACCCAGAAGGAACAGGCTTCCCAGGATAAGCACCAAGAAAAGGGTAAATACCAAGAAGCCGAAAGACCTTCCGAGCACGTAGGCCTCCCTGGAGATACCCTTTGAGAGTATTAAGTAGACGCTTCTCTTTTCTATGTCTTTTGACATGGTGTCCGTTGCTATAAACAGAACGGAGAGGAATAGGAGGAAGGTCAGAAACATGTAAGAGAAGTCAAGGAGAACCTTGGAGGGGTCCTGAAGGGAGAACTCGGTGAGAACCCTTGAGAAGATGAGAGCAAGGAGGTAAGCGATTACAACACCGTAGAAACTCCTCTTCCTTACATTCTCCTTGATAGTTATGTAGGCGAAGCCGATAAGAAACCCCATCAGAGAACCTCTCTAACCCCCACCTCCTTAACCCTCTCCATGAATATCTCCTCAACCCTTTGAAGGTCGTTTCCTTCTATGATATCCGTGGTCCTGCCGTTCAGGATTATACACGCCCTATCGCAGATCCTCTCCACATCCGGGAGTATATGGGTGCTGAAGAAGATGGTCTTACCCTTATCTTTGAGCTCGATGATGAGATCTGAAACCACCCTCCTCCCTATGGGGTCAAGGCCGGACATGGGCTCGTCAAGGATGAGG
This sequence comes from Aquificota bacterium, assembly GCA_024280065.1. GTDB lineage: Bacteria > Aquificota > Aquificia > Aquificales > Aquificaceae > Hydrogenivirga. Next base: position 74 of record JAJRQX010000130.1, on the reverse strand, counting down.
AGATCAGGATCGCTGACGAGGGCCTGAAGGAGGCCGAACCTCTGGAGCATACCCTTTGAGTATTCGGAGAGCTT
>JAJRQX010000007.1 GCA_024280065.1 Aquificota bacterium | reverse complement strand
GTCTCAGATCTTGCAACCGCGTTCGGTAGTTCGGGAACGCTTACCATAACCTACAACACGGGTTCAGGAACGGAAACCTTCTCGGTGGATTACTCTGCAGGGCAGACCCTTGAGGAGCTCGTTGACGCCATAAACTCCGTCCAGAACAGGGTGAGGGCCTCAGTATACTACGACGGGTCCACTTACAGGCTCATGCTCTCTGAGGTGGACGTTGGAGCGTCAACAGTTGAGACCGACATAGCGAACGGTGTTTACGTGATAGACGTCACGGGTCTTCCCTCAGAACTCGGGACCGGCCTTGAAACCATACAGACAGCCCAGAACGCTGAGTTAGTCATAGGGTCGGGTTCTCCCATAACGAGCCCCTCCAACGTATTTGAGAACGTCATAACGGGCGTGACCCTGACTGTAAAGGCTACGGGGACCTCAACGGTCACCGTTGAAGAGGATTACTCCCGGGTCTCCTCCTTCCTTGAGGACTTCGTGAAGAACTACAACACTGTGGTTGAACTCGTGGACTCCATGACCTCTGGAGAGGAGGCCCTGTTTCCCGGTGAGAACCTGATAACGGGAGTCAAGTTCGGTATGGCGAACAGGCTTGACCCGCTGATTGAGATAGGAGTCCTTGATTATAACGGTGAGACGGGGAAGATATCAATAAACACGTCCAGGCTGAACGAACTTCTCTCTACGGACCCCAACAGGGTCAGGGAAGCGATAGACTCGCTTAAGGAAGCCTTCCTATCCTTCCTTGAGGTCCAGAGGGAAACCTTCAGGTCCTTTGAAGACACCTACAGCGACAGGATAGAGAGGATAGACCTGAGGATCACCCAGCTGGCACAGAGGCTCGCTCAGGAAGAGCTCATCTTGAGGAGAGAGTTTGCAAGGCTTGAGGCTTTTATAGCTGAGGCGGAACAGCTGAGGGAACGCTTAAGACAGTTCGTAACCACCCTTTCGGAGATGACGGGAGGTGAGCGGTGATGAGCCCCGCTGAGGTTTACCTCCAGAACCTTGTGGAGAACGCAAACCCGATAAGGCTTGTGATCATGCTATACGACAAGGCGATCCTCTGCATAGACACCGCCATAGAGGCTATAGAGAAAGGTCTTAATGATGTGGAGAACGTAAAGACCAAGGCGGAGAACCTGACCAAGGCTGTGGACATACTGATAGTCCTGAGGTCCTCACTGGACACGGAGAAGGGAAAGGAGATCTCCAAAAACCTTGACGAAATCTATGAAGTTCTTATAGATGAAATTGTGAGGGCTAACATGAAGAACGACACAGGGACCTTAAGGAAGATAAGGGCCATACTTGAGGACCTGAGGTCCGCCTGGGAGGAGGCGGAGAAGAAGGTATACCAGAGGGAGGAGGTAACCAGCGGGTCTGATGAATGAAAACCTCAAGAGCCTGCTTCTTAAGTGTCAGGTCCTGCTGGAGAAAGGAGACCTTGACGGCCTTATAAAGACCCTTGAGAAGATAAACTCCATGGATCTGAAGAACCTGAGCAGGGAAGATTATGAAGAGGCACTCAGGATAATAGACTTCCTAATAAAGAAGGCGGAGGAAAAAAAGCTGAGCATAGCGGAGAAGCTGATGAACCTGCAGAAGTTCAAAGGATACATCCGTTAACCTTAGAGGGTTTCCTTCGTGGAGGGTACACCTCCCCCGACCACCTGAACCGCTTCCTTTAATGTGACCCCAAGGGCCTTGAAGCAAGCCTCCGCCACGTGGTGGAGTATCTTCCCATCAAGAACCTTCATGTGAAGGGTTATCCTGCCCTCAAGGGCAAAGCCTTTGAAGAACTCCCATATCAGTTCAAAGTCAAAGTCGGTTATCTTGCCCCTGAGGTCCTTGTCCTCGTAGTAAAATAAACCCCTTCCCGATATGTCCAGTGAGCAGAGAACGAGGGCTTCGTCCATGGGGAGTATGATGCTCCCGAACCTCCTTATACCCTTCCTGTCCCCGAGAGCCTCTGAGAAGGCACGGCCTATAACTATACCGCAGTCCTCAACGGTATGGTGGTAGGAGACATGGATGTCCCCTTCCGCCTCAACCCTGAGGTCAAACCTCCCGTGTCTCGCGAAGCTCTCAAGCATGTGGTTCAGGAAGCCCACGGGCGTGTTTATCTCACAGGTTCCCGAACCATCCAAGTTAAGGGAAACTATTACCTTCGTTTCCTTCGTCTCCCTGAAGACCTCAGCTGTCCTCATGAACCCTCCCTTTAATGGTAGGCGCGGGGGGACTTGAACCCCCGACCTCCGGCGTGTCGGGCCGGCGCTCTCCCAACTGAGCTACGCGCCTTGACTCTTTTAAGTTATACTTTATATCCTGCGGATAGTCAAGTATACTAAGACGGATGCTTAACCTTGCGATTGCCCAGATCAACCCTACTGTCGGTGACCTTGAAGGGAACTTAAGGAAGATAAAGGAGTTCATAAAAGAAGCTGAAGGGAAGGCTCACATGGTGGTCTTTCCAGAACTCGCCCTTTCGGGATATTTCCCCGAGGACCTGCTCCTGAGAAGGGGGTTCTTAAAAGACTGTATGAAGGTCCTTGAGGACCTCGCTCAATTTACTCAAAACCTTAAGACGGTGGTGATCGTAGGAACTCCGTACTACGATGAAGACCTTTATAACTCCGCGGTTGTTCTCTTCGGGGGTAAGGTGGTTGGGGTATACCGTAAGACCCGCCTTCCCAACTACAGCGTCTTTGATGAGAAGAGATACTTCAGGGAGGGGAAAGAGCCACTGATACTTGAGGTAAACGGCTATAGGATCGGTCTTTCTATATGCGAGGACATATGGTATCCGGACGGGACGGAGAGGGTCTCCGCCCTATCAGGCGCTGAACTTGTAGTGAACATAAACGCATCCCCCTTCCATGTAGGGAAAGTCTCCTTCAGGGAAGGATTTGTCAGGGCTAGGGCGGAGGACAACATATGTTTTGTAGCATACGTTAATCTTGTGGGTGGAAACGATGAGCTCGTCTTTGACGGAAGGTCAAAGGTCATAGACCCCCTCGGCAACGTGATAGCAAGGGCCAAGGCCTTTGAGGAAGACCTCCTGATAGTTACCCTTGACCTTGGCATGGTAAGGAGAAGGAGACTACTTGACCTAAGGTGGAGGGAGGCGGGTAAGGAGAAAGAGCCCTTAAAACCCTCCTTCTCCGTCAGGCTACCCGAGAAGGAACCCGTAAGCCCTAGGACGGAACCGTCACCCACTGGGGAGGAGGAGGTGTATAGAGCCTTGGTTCTGGGAACAAGGGACTACGTCAGGAAGAGCGGGTTTGAGAGGGTGGTCCTTGGCCTCTCCGGGGGTATAGACTCATCCCTCACCGCCTGCATAGCCGTGGACGCCCTCGGCAGAGAGAACGTCTTAGGTATATTCATGCCTTCAAGGTTCACCTCACAAGAGAGCTTTGAGGACGCCAGAAAACTCGCTCAGAATCTTGGCATAGAGTTCCACACCGTCCCTATAGATGACGTTTACACCTCTTACGTAAAAGAGCTTATCCCCGTTTACGGGAAGATGGAGTTTGACACGGCAGATGAGAACATCCAGGCCCGCATAAGAGCTAACATACTCTTTTACATATCCAACAAGTTCGGCTATATGGTTCTTTCCACCTCAAACAAAAGCGAGGCTGCAACGGGCTACACCACCATATACGGTGATATGGCGGGAGGCTTCGCACCCCTGAAAGACGTTTACAAGACCCAGGTTTACAAGCTCGCCCGCTACAGGAACTCCATAGAACCCGTCATACCAGAGAGGGTCTTTGAGAAGGTTCCTTCCGCTGAGCTAAGACCAAACCAGACCGATCAGGACACGCTCCCACCTTACGAGGT
>JAJRQX010000129.1 GCA_024280065.1 Aquificota bacterium | reverse complement strand
TATCTCACCACGAAGGTGGTCAGGTACCTGTTCCAGAGGTAGCTCTGGTATGCGAAGGAGAACATCAGTCTCACGCTCGCTGGAAGGATCTGAAAGGCTCTTTTGAAAGAAACCCCCCTTTTCAGGGCCCTGACCACCTCAACTTCATAGGTGGACCCCTTTGGCATCAGCTTAAGGAAGAGGTCCCAGTTTCTCCAGGCCTTCAGGAGTGCCTTCCTGAGTCTCTTGTCCGAGAAGGAGGTGAGATACTCCCTCATGGCTCCCTCATAGTCGTGCCTTATGAGGTGCTTTACCACGAACTCCTCCGCGTGCTTGACAGACCCGAACCTTTGCTCCCCGAAGTAGTTCTCAAAACCGAACCTCTTCACGAAGTCCACACCCTCCTCAAGACGTCTCTTCTCTCTCTGGGACAGGTCCCTCACCCTCACCCTGAACTGGTTGGCCTCAATTTCACCGAGGCTTATAGGCTCGTCCCCGTAGCCGAGAAACTTAAGTGAGATGCTCCCCTCCTCAAAGTCCCCCACCCTTTTTGGTTTTCTTACGGATATGAACTGCTCCGTTATAGCTTTCTTGTCTTTGAGGCCTGCGTATCCGACATCCGATGGCTTGACCTTCAGTACCCTGCACACCTCTCTGACCGCCTCCGTTGTGGTCATATTAACCTTTCTCAGGATAAAGTAGGCGAACTCCCCGGAGTCCTTCAGGTTTAAGGTCTTCACCTCCCTGACCAGGAAATCTTCTGGATAAACCTTTATCTTCGCCATAACTTTTTAATTATGGAGTGGAAGGACGTAGCCTTAGTGGTCCTCCTGGTTTTGGGTGGTGGTTACCTGTTTTTATCTGGTTTTCTCCGCAGGAGCAGGGGAGAGTGCTGTGAGTAAAAACTCATGGTCAAGGTCTTCCTTATAGAGGACGACCAAGACCTGGCGGACCTGATCAGCTACAGCCTTTCCAGAAGCGGCTTTGAGGTCAAGGTCTTCAGCAGAGCCATAGACTTTTTCAGGGAAATAGAGAGGTCCTCTCCCGACGTCATCCTTGTGGACATAATGCTACCGGACCTGGACGGCTTCAGGGTAGTGAGGTTCCTCAAAAACAGAGCAGACCTGAGGCACATACCTGTCCTCTTCCTCACGGCGAGGTCCTCCGAAGAAGATAAGTTAAAGGGCTTTGACCTCGGAGCTGACGACTACATAACGAAACCCTTCTCCATAAAGGAGCTTGTTGCACGGATAAGGGCTGTCCTCAGAAGAGTAAGGGGTGACCTTGAGGGGAAAGTCCTTGAGGTGGAGGGTATAAGGCTCAACGCCGAGACCATGAGGGTTGAGGTGGACGGTAGGGAGGTGAGGTTCACACCCGCGGAGTTCAGGATCCTTGAGATCCTTATGAGGAACTACGGAAAACCCGTCAGCAGGATGAGAATAATAGAAGAGCTGTGGGGTATAGACAGGGACACAACAGAGAGGGCGGTTGATGTCCACATAAAGCACATAAGGGACAAGCTGGGGAGGTGGTCCCGCCTGATAAAGACGGTCAGGGGTGTGGGCTACAAGCTGGAGAGGTGATAAACTTCCTTTAATGAGAGTTCTTTCTATCCTCACAGCACTGGCCTTACCTATCCTTATACTGCTGGGTGTCAAAGAAGAGGACCCGAAGGACTGCAGGGTGGAGGTGAAGGAGGTCGTGAGGAGCGTCTACGGAACGGGCTACGTCAGAAACGCCAGGTATGTGGAGATAAGGGCTACCGTCAGCGGCAGGGTACTCCGGCTCTTCGTGACAGAGGGCGATGAGGTGAAAAAGGGGGATCTGATAGCGGTCCTTGACAGCGGAGGTCTTGAGGAGAGGGTGAGGGAAGCTGAGGAGAGGATAAGACTCCTTGAAGCCAAGCTAAAGGAAAACTCTGACTTCAGAAGGTTCCTTGACCTTAAAGTGGCCATGGCGGAGGAGGAGGTCAGTAAGGCGAGGCTGAAGTACGAGAGGAGGAAAAGGCTTTACGAGAAGGGGGTTATACCCAGGGAGACCCTTGAGGATGCGGAGAGGGTTTACAAGCTCGCCCTCACCAAGCTGGAGGTCGCCCTAAGGGAGAGGGATATCAGAATCAGGGAGCTTGAGCATGAGCTCAGGTCCCTTAAGGAAGTCAGGGCTTCCCTTGAAAAAGACCTCGCAAGGTACAGGATAAGGTCTCCGATAGATGGTGTTGTTCTCAAGGTCTTTGTAGAGGAAGGGGACACGGTGAATCCTGTAGGGGGAAGGGACCTCATAGCTTCGGTGGGCTCTAAGGATAGGGAGGTAGTACTCTTCGTTGATGAAGAACTCGCACCCTTAGTAAGGAGAGGCCAGAAGGTCTACCTCCGGCTTGACGCCTTACCGGGTCGGGTATTTGAGGGGGAGGTTCTGTCCAGAGACCTTGAGAGTGATCCATCAAGGAGGGTAGTCAGGGTAGTGGTGGGAGGTGGTTTTCCCTCCTCGGTTCCGGCGAACTCAGTAGCCGAAGGGAACATCATAGTTGACATCCTCAAGACCACCGTCGTTCCGAAGGATGCTGTAAAGGACGGTCACGTCACCCTGATGGTCAGCGGTAGGAGGATAAAGGTGAAGGTGGAGAGGGTATTCAAAGACTACGCGGAGGTGATCGGTTACCCGGAGGGAACCCCCTGTGAGATACCTTGATAGTCTTGACCACATACTCTTCATCACGGTCAGGCTTTTGAAGGAGAGGAAGAGGCAGACCCTGGTCTTAGTGATGGGTGTAACTGTGGGCGTTGCCGCTTTCGTGGTTATGAGCTCCCTGATGTTCGGCTTTCAGAAACACTTCATAAGGCAGGTTATAGATCTGGACGCCCACATATCCATCAAACCCAAGTATGAGTATGATGAGGAGAGGATACTCAGACAGGTATTCGGCGGGGATAAGATCATAGTGGTTTTAGGTTCAAAACCTAAGGATACTGGGGATTTTATCAGAGACCACACCAGGGTTATTGATACCGTATCCGGCATGGAGGGTGTCCTGGGTGCAGCCCCTCACCTCAGGTCCAACGGTATAGTCAGGTTCGGTCCAAGAGAGGAACCGGTGAACCTGTTCGGCATAGACCCTTCAAAGGAGGCTCACGCCACGAGCATAAACAGGTTTCTTGAGTTCGGATCAGTTGAAGAGCTTGACCAGAACAGGAGGGGAATAATACTGGGCAGGCTGGTAGCAAGGGACCTGGGTGTGGACAGAGTCGGTCGCAAGGTGGTTCTGATGATACCGGGAGGCGGTTCCCAGGTCCTTGAGGTGATAGACTTCTTTGATTCAGGTATAACAACTATAGACAGCACGAGGGCTTACGTACACATCAGAACACTCCAGAGCCTGACCGGCAGGCTCAACGAGGTGAACGAAGTAGTTGTGAAGGTGGCCGACGTGGATGATGCCGTGGCCATAGCGAGGAGAATAGAGAAGGTAACCGGATACGACGCCGTGAGCTGGCAGGAGGCTTACAGTAACTTCCTAAAACTCTTTAAGATTCAGAAGATAATAACCTACCTGGTTACGGGTGCTATCCTGGTGGTCTCCTCCTTCGGCATATTTAACATACTCATGATGACGGTCCTTGAGAAGAAGAGGGAGATAGCGATCCTCAGGGCGATGGGTTATACCTCTCGTGACCTGACGCTCGTGTTCCTGATGCAGGGACTGCTCATAGGCGTGGTGGGAGCTGTGGCTGGGTCCCTTGCAGGGTTCTTGATCCAGGAGTACCTCGCATCGGTGGAGATAGACCTTGAAGGTCTCCTAAGGGCCAGAGGATTCATACTTGACAGATCACCTCTGTACTACATCTGTGCTTCTCTGTTCGCACTCATCCTCTCCGTGTTCGCCTCCCTCTATCCGGCCAGGAGGGCCTCATACCTTGACCCTGTTGAGATCTTCAGGAGCGGAGGATTCTGAGGCAGGCCACCGTTCCGAAGGTGTACGCCACATGAACACCTAAGAAAGAGAGAACGGGCGAAAGGACGAAGAGGGGCGGGACGATCAGAAAAAGAAGGTTAGCTGTTATGACCAGCAGTATCAGGAAGGAGATCACCAGGGAGGACCTCGTGTAATCGCAGTTCAGAAGGGTCCTCCAGCTCGTTTCCGCAAATACGGAGGAGAGGAACTTGTAGAGGGTTTCCCAGAAGCCCCTACCCTTTAGGACCGCCCTCCCGAAGAACAGAGGGAAGGAGGTAACAACAGAAAAGTATATGAAGAGGGCGAGCAGCAGAAAGACGAGGACCCCCCACCAGCTCACTCCCTCCCCCCTTATCAGGGGAACTATGAGAAAGGAAGAACCACCCACTAGGATCACCAAGGCAGCAACCAGACCCGCCAGAACTGTAAGTATAAGGTGGCCCAGGATGACACCCGCCGTCTCACCGGGATAGGCGGTGAGGACCCTCAAGAAACTGGCCTTT
>JAJRQX010000128.1 GCA_024280065.1 Aquificota bacterium | reverse complement strand
CCGCTCCTTAAGGAGTTCCTCCACTACGTCTACACCACCTCTCACCTGATACTCTCGGTGGTGATCCTCTCAGGGTTGGTTTTCATCTTAGCCTCCGTTAGAGGCACTTCTTTTGAGGTTAAGGTTCCCTTTGCGGAGACCTTGTACCTGGTGGTCATGTTTCAGGTCCTTATAGGCATACTTGTCAGATACGTCAAGGCCGCGGATTTCAACCAGTTCTCCTACTTCCTCCACATAAGCCTGGCCATGGGCATAGTCATACTCTGCCTGTACCTCGTTCTCAGGTCTCCGGGGACTTATACCTACATCACACTTGGTCTGGTTCTCCTTCAGGTGGCTGCTGGTATAGGAACGGTCCTATCAAAGATGTATCTTCCTATACTCTTCGTACACATAGCGGTGAGCTTTCTGCTGGTTGCCTGGGTGTCCTATCTGGTTGCACCAAAGGTAGTCGGAGAAAGAACTTTAGTTTAAGGCAGGGGGCACGGTATGGTTGAGAGGACACTTCAGTACACACACCTGCTGAAGGACTATCTCACCCTGACGAAGCCGGGGATAGTTACCCTTGTTCTGATAACCACCTTGGGAGGTATCTACATAGGTGCAGGGGGATCCCTTGACCCCCAGCTTACCTTCTGGACCCTGAGCGGAACAGGTCTCGCCGCTGCGGGTTCCGCGGTCATAAATATGGTCCTTGACAGGGACGTGGACAGCCTTATGGAAAGGACCTCATCAAGGCCGCTCCCGAGGGGTTCTGTGAGTCCCGCCGGTGCCTTTCTGTTCGGGTCAACGCTCATTCTATTCTCCTTCGTGATAATGGTTCTGTTCGTGAACCCTCTTGCCACCTTTCTAACTATGCTCGCATCCTTTTCCTACGTAGTCCTGTACACCATACTTCTGAAGAGGAGGACACCGGTAGCTACTGAGATCGGAGGTATCTCAGGTGCCCTGCCTCCGGTTATAGGTTACGTGGCAGGGGCAGGAGAATTTGACGTCAAAGCACTTACCCTTTTTCTAATAATGTTCATGTGGCAACCTCCCCACTTCTGGGCCCTCGCCCTCAAATACAGGGAGGACTACAGGAGGGCAGGTATACCAACGCTCCCCGTTTCAAGGGGCGTGAAGATAACTAAGATAAAGACCCTGCTCTACACGGTTTCCCTCCTGCCACTCAGCCTGGTTCCGTACGCCATAGGTATGACTGGTAAGGTGTACTTTCTGGTTGCATCAACGATAAGCCTAATTTACTTAGGACTTACCTTTAAGTTCCTCTTTTCAAAGAAGGAGGAGGGTATGAAGCTCTTCTTCTTTTCCATAGTTTACATAGCTGTTCTCTTCACCTTCATGATAGTGGACCTGGTGAAGGATGGATGAAGCGGTGGTTCCTATTCTTCGTTGTGTCCATAGGTGTAGGCGGTTTCTTCGCCCTTATAGTCGCTCTGGGCAGGACTCCCGTCATCTCGGACCTCATACCTCCCCGCATCTTCTACCACTGGCTCGTCGGTCACGTAGACTCGGCCCTTATAATAGGCCTCCTCACCTTCCTCTTCTCCCTCTGGCATAAGGTATTCGGTGGTGAGGGCAGGTTATACGACCTCGTCCTCTGCGGTCTTGGTTTTTCTCTTCTCGTTATAACCTCTTTCTTCGGCTTCGGAACAGCCCTTTACAACAACTATGTCCCAACCGTAGTCCATCCCCTGTTCCTTACAGGTATGGCCCTGTTCGGAACAGGTTACCTCCTGATCACACTGAGGTTCCTGAGAACGGCTCTGAAGGACGTTCTCTCAGAAGATCCTCTGAGATCCGCACTCTCCGTCTCCGTCCTCACATCACTGCTCACCCTTCTGTCCGTTGTCTTTTCCCTCCTGCAGACACAAAAGGGTGAACCCGCCCTATACTTTGAGAGGTTGTACTGGATACCCGGACACCTGCACCAGTTCGTGAACGCATCTCTCCTTATATCCTGCTGGGTTATCCTTACGGACCTCGCGGGGAAGAGCGTCCCCACCAGCTTCAGGTTCGTAAACCTCTCCCTTCTCCCCTTTCCCCTTATACTGATAGCGGTCCAGCTTAAGGGTCTTGACCCCATCTCCGAAGAGGTGAAGTCCATCACAACAATTGGCTACGCGGTAGGTATAGGCCTGCCCACGCTGACATACACCCTCTACCTTACCCTAAAGGTGGCCTTCAGGGGAGGCTTCTACGGATACGTCCTCGGTCTCAGCACCACCCTCTATCTGATAGGGGCTGGAATGGGATACCTGATAGCGGGTTCGGATCTGAGGATCCCCGCCCACTACCACGGTGTTATAGCGAGTATACTGATAGCCATAATGGGCATAACTTACAGCCTCCTTGAAGAGATGGGCTACCTCGGGAGAATACCCTCCCTGATAAAAGCCCAGCCGATTATCTACTGGTTCGGCATGCTCCTCTTCGTCATAGGCCTCTTCTGGGCGGGTGTTTACGGGGCACCGAGGAAGGTCTTCGGGACGGATTACATAGAGAACCTTAAGGTTTACGTCTTCATGGGGGTTATGGGCCTCGGTTCGGTCCTCTCCGTGTTAGGAGGGGTCCTGTTCGTTCTCTTCGTCATATATTCCATACTTAAGCCAAGGAAGGGGGTGAGGCATGCGGAGAAGGGAACAGCACAGCAGGAGGGTTAACCTGATGATAGCGATCATCCTCGGGGCTTTCGCCCTTATAACCTACCTGATGACGTTCCTTATAGCCCAGCTGACGAGGTGAGCCATGGGGTATGATGTTCTGACGTTCCTGAGCCTCACTACTATAGGTCTCAGCGGTATCCTCATACTCTCCGGCCTCTTCTTCATAAAGACGGGGAGGAAAGAGCTTCACAAGAAGGCGATGATCTCCGCCTCCGTCTTGGCACTTCTGTTCCTTATTTTTTACGGTCTTAAGTATTTCCTGTATCCTCCCAAGTATTACGAAGGACCCTATAAGGGGATCTACCTCTTCGTACTCATATCCCACTCTATCCTCGCTGCCGTAAACCTTCCCCTCGCAGCCGTCACCGTATTTTTCGGTATAACAGGTAGATACTCCAAGCACAGGAAGGTGGCACCCATAACGGCGGTTGTGTGGATATACGTTGCGGTCACAGGCTGGATCATTTTCGCCTTCCTCCAGATGGGGGAAGTCGGTTAAGATCTTGGGGAGGAGGT
>JAJRQX010000127.1 GCA_024280065.1 Aquificota bacterium | reverse complement strand
TAGCCTCCCAGCCTTACCCCTTATAAGCTCAAGGACGTCGGGGTTCTTCTTCTGGGGCATTATGGAACTTCCCGTGCATAGCCTGTCCGGCAGGTCTATGTAGCAGAACTCTTCCGAGGACCAGAGGATCAGGTCCTCAGCAAGTCTGGATAGGTGCATTCCCGTGATCGCACAGCAGAAGAGGACCTCAGCTATGAAGTCTCTGTCTCCCGTGGCGTAGATGGAGTTTCTGACAACTCTGGAGAAGTTCAGTTCCCTCGCTGTGAAAAACCTGTCAAGGGAGAAGTCTGAACCTGCAACCGCACCGCTACCCAGGGGCAACTCGTCCACCCTTCTGTAGCAGTCCAGGAACCTTTCCGTATCCTTTAAGAACATCTCCCTGAAGGCGAGGAGGTAGTGGGCGAGTCTGATCGGCTGGGCCCTCTGGAGATGGGTGTAGGAGGGCAGGACGACATCAACGGACCTCTCCGCTCTCCTCACCAGGGTTCTCCTCAGGTCTTTAAGCAGTTTTACTACCTCCCTTACCTCTCTCTTTATGAAGAGCCTTTCGTCTGTGGCTACCTGGTCGTTCCTGGACCTTCCGGTATGGACCTTCCCCCCTGAGTCCCCTATTTTCCTTATAAGTTCAGCCTCTATGTTCATATGGACGTCCTCAAGCTCCCTTTTCCAGGAAAACCTCCCCTCCTCTATGTCCCTCCTTATTTCCTCAAGGGCCCTCACTATCCTTTCTCCTTCCTCTTCCTTAAGGATCCCAGCTTTAATGAGGGTCTTCACGTGAGCTATGCTCTGGGCTATGTCGTCAAGGGCGAGTGTCCTGTCAAAGCTGACGGACTCGGTGAACTCCTCAACGAACCTGTCCGTCTCCTCAGAGAATCTGCCGGACCAGGGCTTCTCCATAGGAAAAATTCTAAACCCAAAACTCTAAAACCCTGTTTGAAAATTTTAAGGCCGGGGGCTATATTATCCTGTTATGAAGCTGAAGCTAAAGGTCTTCAGATATGACCCGGCGAAGGGAGAGAAAAGATATGACACCTTTGAAATTGAGTGTGAGGAGGGTATGACCTTCCTCTCAGCCCTCCAGAAGATAAAGGAAGATATAGATCCTTCCCTTACCTTCAGACACTTCTGCAGGGCTGGTATATGCGGGACATGTACTGTTTACATAAACGGTTTTCCAAAGCTCGCCTGTAAGGAACAGGTCCTCCCGTACGCTCTCATGAGTAAGGAGGTTGTTATAGAGCCCCTTGACAAGTTCCCAGTGATAAAAGACCTTGCGGTAGATCACGACAGCGTCATACTTGACCTGAAGAGGTTCAGGAGCTGGATATCGGGCTTCAAGGAAAGCGTAAGGATACCTCCGGATGTAAGTTCCCGCATAGAGAAGGCTGCGGACTGTATCCTATGTTCCGCATGTCAGTCCTACTGCCCCCAGGTCCTTGATGAGGGCTATGCAGGACCCCTTATCTTCGCCAAACTTTACAGGTTCCTTGAAGATCCGAGGGAGGAGGATCGTGAGTACAGGTTGAAGGAAGCTCTTGAGGAGGGAAAGCTCTACCACTGCCTGTCCTGCAATAAATGCAACAACGTCTGTCCCAAGGAGGTCCAGCCCGCCACCCTTATAAGGGAACTCATGACCTATATTAGATTAGATGGCAAAGGGCAGCCTTAGATTCGTCTGTCAATCCTGCGGTTATAGGTCGGTAAAGTGGAAGGGAAGGTGTCCCTCCTGCGGAGAGTGGAACACCTTTGTTGAAGAAGCCTTTGAGGGGACTGATTCGGTTAGCGTGTTCAGAGGGGAAAGGCCCAGACCCATAACCGACTGGGAGGGGGATGAAACTGTAAGGTTCACCACAGGGTTTGAAGGACTTGACAGGGTCCTCGGGGGAGGCCTTGTCCCGGGACAGGTAGTCCTGATAGCCGGAGAACCGGGCATAGGTAAGTCCACCCTACTTATCCAGGTCTCCGGAAAGTTCTCAAGGTTCGGAAAGGTCCTCTACATCTCCGGGGAAGAGTCAGGGCACCAGATAGCCATAAGGGCAAAGAGGGTGGGGGTGTGTTCTTCCAAAGTTCTGCTCCTTCCCGAGACCCATCTTGAAACCATACTCAAAGCTATTGAGGAGGAAAGTCCATCGCTCATAGTTCTTGACTCTGTCCAGACAGTTTACTCAGACAAACTTGAGTCCTCCCCCGGGTCGGTGGCCCAGGTGAGGGAGGTAGCCTTCAAGATCTCAGAGGTTTGTAAGGCGAAGAACATACCCTCTTTCATAGTCGGTCAGATAACCAAGGAGGGGACAATAGCCGGACCTAAAGTTTTGGAGCACATAGTTGATACGGTCCTTCAGTTTGAGGGGGAAAGGTTCAACTTCTACAGGGTCGTTAAAGCGGTCAAGAACAGGTTCGGATCAACAGGAGAGCTGGCGGTCTTCAGGATGACCGATGGCGGGCTTGAAGAGATAGAAGAACCCTCAGCCTTCTTCATATCCGAGAGAACGGGGAAGCCTGGCAGTGTGATATTTCCGTACACGGAGGGGAGCAAGCCTATACTTCTTGAGGTTCAAGCTCTTGTTCTCCAGGCGATCTATACCACTCCCCAGAGGAGGACCCAGGGTTTTGACGTTAACAGGCTATCCCTTATCCTCGCCGTCCTTGAGAAGGAAGCGAACATCTTCACAAGGGATTCGGACGTCTTCGTGAACGTGGCAGGAGGTATGTCCGTGAACGAACCGGCCGCTGACCTTGCTGTAGCCCTCGCTATAGTTTCCTCCAAGAAGGAAGAACCTCTCCCAGAAGATCTCGTAGTCTTCGGAGAGGTGGGACTTGCAGGGGAGGTCAGGGCAGTTCACTTCGGAGATCTGAGACTAAAAGAGGCAAAGAGGTTTGGTTTTGAGAGAGCTATAATCCCTAAAAGTCTTGATATAGAGGAACCGGACATGGATATACTTCCCGTATCAAATATAAGGGAGGCGGTTGAG
>JAJRQX010000126.1 GCA_024280065.1 Aquificota bacterium | reverse complement strand
TCCCCCGCGTTTCCCTCATCACCTGACCCACGAAAAAGCCGATCAGCTTCTCCTCGCCCTTCTTGAACCTCTCCACCTCTTCAGGGAACTTAGACAGGACCTCCTCAACCACCTTCCTTATCTGGTCCTCGTCGGTTATCTGCCTGAGCCCTTTCTCCTCAACGATCCGGGAGGCTCTCTTCCCCGTCTCCACCATCTCCTTTATGACTTCCTTTCCTATCTTTGTGGAGATGACGCCCTCCTTTATGAGCTTTACAAGCTCAGCCAACATCTCGGGAGTGACGGGGGACTCCTCAACGGAGACCTGCCTCTCGTTCAGGAGACCCATAAGGTCGTTCAAAAGCCAGTTGGCTATCATCTTAGGCTCCCTCAAGTAAGACACAGCTTCTTCAAAGAAGTCCCCCACCTCCTTGTGCTGGACGAGTATCCTTGCCTCATAGTCGGAGAGGCCGAATACAGACCTTAACCTCTCAAACCTCTGGTGTGGGAGTTCAGGCATGGTCCTCCTTATCTCTTCTATCCAGTCCTTCGGGACCCTCAGGGGTATGAGGTCCGGGTCGGGGAAGTATCTGTAGTCCTCCGCCTCCTCCTTGGTCCTCATGGTGTAGGTCTTTCCCGTTGCCGGGTCAAAGGTCCTAGTCTCCTGGACTACCTCCCCTCCTGAGGAAACTATCTCTATCTGCCTCTGGATCTCGTATTCAAGGGCTTTCTGAACGAATCTGAAGGAGTTCACGTTCTTTATCTCAGTCCTCGTCCCTAGCTTCTTGGATCCTTTGGGTTTTACGGACACGTTTATATCGCACCGAAGCTGTCCCTTCTCCATATCCGCCTTGGATACACCAGTGTACCTCATAACGTTCCTGAGAGTTTCAAGGAAGACCCTCGCCTCCTCAGGTGTCCTGATGTCCGGTTCCGTCACTATCTCAATAAGGGGTGTCCCAGCCCTGTTTAGGTCCACGTAGCTCTTCCCTCCCTCGTGTATGGTCTTACCTGCGTCCTCTTCTATGTGGAGACGTCTTATCCTTACCTTCTTCTTGGTTCCATCCGATAGCTCTATCTCAAGCCAGCCGTTGGTGGCGAGGGGTCTTTCATACTGGGATATCTGGTAACCTTTGGGGAGGTCAGGGTAAAAGTAGTTCTTCCTCGCGAAGACAGACTCGGTATGGACCTCACAGTTTAAGGCTAAGGCTGCCCTTATAGCGTACTCCACAGCCCTTCTGTTTATGACGGGAAGTGAGCCAGGCATACCGAGACATACAGGACAGACATTGGTATTTGGCTCAGCTCCGAACTCAACCTTGCAGGAACAGAACATTTTGGTCCTAGTATCCATCTGGACGTGTATCTCAAGACCTATTACCGCCTCGTACTCCATGCTTCTTATATTATAAGTTCCGTGGTGAGGGTTCTCTCTCCTGCCAAGATCAACTTAGGTCTGTGGATCACTGGGAGAAGACCCGACGGCTACCATAACATAGTAACCATCTTCCAGACGGTTGACCTCTTTGACGAGATACACATTGAAGAGGGACCATTTGACGTGAGGACGAACATAAACATACCTAAGGAGGAGAACCTCGTCTACAGGGCCCTCCTTGAGTTCGGGAGGGTTGTGGGGAAAGAAGTTGAGGTGAGTGTCTACATAAACAAGAGGATACCGCTGGGTTCTGGTCTCGGAGGGGGTAGTTCAAACGTGGCCACTGTCCTTAAGGCGGTCAACGAGATGCTGGGTAGACCCCTGTCGGAGGAGGAGCTCCTTAAGATCGCCCTTTCCGTCTCCTCGGACGCACCTTTCTTCTTCCTGGGCGGAACAGCCCTCGGCAGTGGGAGGGGTGAGATACTGAAACCCCTTAAGACGCTGGACCTTACCTTTACGCTTGTTATTCCTAACGTGGTTTCATCAACCAGCAGGGTTTACTCGCTTGTTCGTGAAAACCACTTCAGTCAACCGCCTGATATAGACCTCGTCCTTGAACATCTGATGAATGGAAATCCGGACCTCCTCGGGAACGTCCTCGGGGATATAGCCTGCGATCTTTACCCGGAGATAGGGGAGGTGGTCAGGTTCCTTGAGTTCCTGGGTATTAAGCCCCTTGTCACGGGGACGGGTTCTGGAGTATTCTATATAGGTGGTGTGACCCCGGAGGTGGAAAGAGGGTCACGTCTGAGAGGATGGAAGGTCTTTGAGGTCAGGAGCTGGCCTGGGGCGTAGCTCAACTGGCAGAGCACCGGACTTTGGATCCGGGGGTTCCAGGTTCGAGTCCTGGCGCCCCAGCCATATAAGAAAGCCATGAACAGACCCCTCAAGATACTTACCGGGACCGCGAACAGACAGCTTGCGGAGGAGGTGGCGGATTACTTGGGCGTTCAGATAGCGGACATGCTCGTCACCCAGTTCTCTGACGGGGAGGTAAGGGTCCAGATAAACGAGTCCATAAGGGGAGCTGACGTTTACGTCATACAGCCCCTCTCATTCCCTGCGAACCAGCACATAATGGAGCTACTTCTCATAATAGACGCCTTAAGGAGGTCCTCCGCGGGCAGGATAACCGCGGTGATACCGTACTTCGCCTACGCCAGGCAGGACAGACAGGACAGGCCTAGAACACCCGTCAGCGCAAGGGTCTTAGCGGACCTAATAACCGTGGTAGGGACCCAGAGGGTTGTCACAGTGGACCTACACTCACCCCAGATACAGGGGTTCTTCAGCATACCCGTGGACCACCTTTCAGCCCTGCCTGTCCTGTATGACTACCTTAGGAAGAACATAATCTTGGAAAATCCCGTAGTAGTCTCGCCGGATGCGGGAGGTGTTGAAAGGGCCCGCCAGCTAGCAAACAGGCTCGGCTGCGGTATAGCGATAATCTACAAGAGAAGGCCGGAGCCGAACAAGGCTGAGGTCCTTGACGTTGTAGGTGATATAGAGGGTAAGGAGGCGATAATAATTGACGACCTGATAGACACCGCCGGGACCGTGGT
>JAJRQX010000125.1 GCA_024280065.1 Aquificota bacterium | reverse complement strand
CCGAGGAAGGAGCAGGCGATCCTGATGTGCCTTCACGAGATACAGAACCACTACGGCTACGTCCCGAGGGAGACGTTAAGACCCCTGGCGGACCTTCTCGGTCTTCCCTTAAACCACGTGGAACAGGTCCTCGCCTTCTACGATATGTTTGATGACAAAACACCCGCAAAGTACAGGATAAGGGTCTGTGTAAGTATAGTCTGCCACTTCCTCGGAAAGCAGAAGTTACTTCAAGCCCTTGAGAGGATACTGAAGATAAAGCCGGGAGAGGTCACACCCGACGGTAAGTTCAAGATAGTCCCGGTTCAGTGCCTCGGTGCGTGTTCGGAAGCGCCCATATTTATGATCAACGAGGACACTTACAAATTTGAAGGAGAGGAGGAGCTCAATGAGATCTTATCCCGCTATACCTGAGATATACGCGGATACAACTTTAAACATGCTGCTGAGGAGGGCAAAAAAGCCCAGAGTGCACACAATAGAGGACTACCTCAAGGACGGTGGCTACCAGGCACTTGAGAAGGCTCTGAACATGTCCCCCGAGGAGATAATAGACTGGGTAGACAAAAGCACCTTAAGGGGAAGAGGTGGAGCTGGCTTCCCCACGGGTAAGAAATGGAGGTTCGCCGTCCAGAACCCGCCTCCCAGATACTTCATCTGCAACGCGGACGAGTCCGAACCCGGTACATTCAAGGACAGGATCCTTATAGAGAGAGACCCTCACCTCCTCATAGAGGGGATCATAATCTCCTCCTATGCGATAGGTGCGAACACCGCATTTATATACATAAGGGGAGAGTATACCGCGGGCTACTACATCTTGAGGGACGCCATAGAGGAGGCCAGGAAGAAGGGCTTCCTCGGTAAAAACATACTGGGCTCAGGCTTTGACCTTGAGATATACGTTGCGAGGGGAGCAGGGGCGTACATCTGCGGTGAGGAAACCGCCCTGATAGAGTCCCTTGAGGGTAAGAGGGGCCATCCCAGGTTGAAGCCTCCCTATCCTGTTCAGGTAGGGTTGTGGGGAAGGCCTACAGTTGTGAACAACGTGGAGACTATCTGCAACGTCCCCTTCATAATAAACCTCGGTTGGGAGGAGTACAGGTACATAGGCCCGAGCGACTATGCTGGACCCAAGCTCTTCCCTGTGAGCGGTAAGGTGAAGAAACCCGGAGTTTACGAGCTTCCCATGAACACCACCCTGAGGGAGGTGATATTCAAGTATGCGGGCGGGACCCTCGGCAACAGGAAGGTGAAGGCGGTCTTCTCGGGAGCCCTGGACTGCTTCTCCGCGGAGGAGCTTGACATGCCAATGGACTACTCACCCTTCGGCTTCGGGGGGACGGGCACGGTCATAGTCTTAACTGAGGACGACGACATAGTGGAGGCCTGTCTCAAGATAGCGGAGTTTTATGAACATGAGACCTGCGGTCAGTGCACGCCCTGCAGGGTGGGTTGCTACGAGCAGGCCCACCTCCTTGAGAAGATCTACAGGGGGGAGGCGGACGAGAGGGACTGGGAGGGGTTCCTCTTCGTGAACAGATACATACAGCCCACATCCATATGCGGTCTCGGGGCTGTGGCGGGGAGGCTCATAAGACAGGCTATGGAGAAGTTTCCTGAGGAGTTTGAGAGATATAGAAAGGGAGCGTTAAAGACAGTCTGATGTTATACGAGATAATAGCCACCGGGTTCTACTTGGGGAGGCTGCCCGCTCCTGGTACGTTGGGTACACTCTTGGGGGTGGGTGTGGCATATCTTGTCTCCTTTAACCTGTGGACTCTGGTCGTGTCGGGAACGGTCCTTTTTGTCCTCGGCCTTCTCTCAACCGCTGAAGTCATAAGGAGGACGGGAGACCCGGATCCTGAACAGGTGGTCATAGACGAGGTGGTGGGATTCCTCGCCTGTTTCCTTTTGGTTGAATTCTCACCGAAGACAGCTGTTGGAGCTTTCATCCTATTCAGGGTTATAGACATATTTAAGCCATTCCCCGTAAACCTCTTTGAGAGGGTTCCGGGAGCTTTAGGGGTTATGTTAGACGACCTTGTTGCGGGTCTTATGACCTCCTTTCTACTTTTTCTGCTGTTAGAATGATCCACCATGAGGATAAGGGTAGCTCACAGCCCTGACTCGGACGATGCCTTCATGTTTTATCCTCTGGTTAAGGGCCTTGTGGACACAGGAGGACTTGAGGTAGAACACATTCTTGCTGACATAGAGACCCTGAACAGGGAGGCCCTGAAGGGGACATACGAGGTCTCCGCAGTATCTTTCCACGCGTACCCCTACATCGCGGATAAGTATCTCGTTCTTCCGAGCGGCGGGAGTGTGGGGGACGGATACGGACCCGTTCTTGTTACCACAGAGCCACTGAACAGCCTCAAGGGGAAGAGGATCGCGGTTCCCGGCACGCTAACCACCGCCTACCTTACCCTCAAGCTCTATGAACCGGAGTTTGAACCCCTGGTTGTTCCCTTTGACAGGGTTATGGAGGAGGTCCTTGAGGGAAGAGCGGATGCAGGGCTTGTTATACACGAGGGACAGCTTACCTACAGGGATAAGGGCCTACTTAAAGTCCTTGACCTCGGTGAGTGGTGGAAGGAGAAGACCGGACTCCCACTGCCTTTAGGGTGCAACGTGGTGAGGAGAGACTTAGGATGGGATCTTATCAGGAGGATAGAAGAGCTTATCAGGAGGAGTGTTGAAGTTGCACTCAAGGAGAAGGAGAACGCCCTCAGCTACGCCATAGACTATGCGAGGGACCTTAGGGAGGATCCGGAAAGAACGGAAAGGTTCGTTCGGATGTACGTTAACCGCTACACCCTTGACTACGGTGAAGAGGGTAGGGAAGCGGTGAGGCTCCTTCTCAGGATGGGAAGGGAGAGGGGGATAATAGAGAAGGATATACCTGATGTGATCTTCTCGGACGAGATTTAGATCTCCCTGTTGAGACCTGCCATGTATATCCTCTCCATTATCCTCCTGGCTATGGGGGCTGCGGTCCTCCCTCCTGACTCTCCGTGCTCTACGAGTACACCTATAACAAAGAGGGGGTCCCTGTAAGGGGCGAAACCTATGAACCAGGCATGGTCCCTGAGCCTCCAAGGGAGCCTCCTTTTCCTTCTGCCGCGTCTCAGGACAGCCACCTGGGCCGTCCCCGTTTTGCCCGCTATATCCACTATTGTGGAGAATGCCCTTGCTCCCGTTCCCCGCTTTACCGCTTCCCTCAGACCTCTCCTTATTATGGCGAAGTATTCGGGGGGACCCTTCACTACTTTCCAGACCTTCCTTCTGTTCCTCCAGACCACCTTACCCGAAGGGTCCCTTATCTCCCTGATAAGGGTGGGTCTGTATATGACGCCGTTGTTGGCTATCGCCATCATCATCAGCGTCTGCTCCATCAGGGTTGAGAGGATGTAGCCCTGACCTATGCTCAGGTTCACAGTGTCGCCGTCATACCAGGGCTGGCCGAACCTCCTCCTCTTCCATTCGGGCGTCGGGAGGAATCCCCTCCTTACGGGTATCTCAAGGGGTATCCTCTCTCCGTAACCGAACTTCCTCGCATACCTGATTATGGTTGAAGGCCCAAGCTCGTAACCGAAGTGGTAGTAGTAGACATCACAGGAGTCCTGAAGGGCCTTTATGAGGTTAACGGGTCCGTGGCCGTATGTGTTCCAGCAGAAAAACCTCCTGTCACCGAGGTAGAAACTCCCCGAGCAGAGTATCCTCTCCCAGGCGGTTCCTATCCTGGTTTCAAGTATGGCGTAGGAGATAGGGACCTTGAGGACCGAGGCAGGTGGATACCTGCCTCCGGTAGCCCTGTTGAACATGGGCTTTAGCTTATTCTTAGTTATCTTTTTCCAGTCCCTGTAAACCATGTTTGGGTCGTATCCGGGAAAGCTCGCCAGGGCTAATATCTCACCCGTCTTTGCATTCATAAGGACAACGGCTCCCGCAGGCTGTCCTGACTCATAGAAGACATCCTCCACTATCCTCTGGAATCTTACGTCTATGGTGAGAACCAGGGACTTTCCTTTAACAGGCTCCTTCCTGCTTAAGGTCCTTACCACCTTACCGAGGGCGTTTATCATCACTTCCTCTTTCCCCAGTTTCCCTAAGATCACCTTATCCATGCTCCTCTCTATACCCGCCTTACCTACCTGGCTCTTGGGAGCTATCCTCCCCTTTAACCTTTCCAGATCCTTCCTGTCAGGATAGCCCACGTAACCTAAGATGTGGCAGGCGAGCTTCCCGAAGGGATACACCCTCTTCGGAACCACCTCTATGAAGACGCCGGGGAGTCTGTAGCTGTTTGAGTAGAACCTCTCTATATCCTCCTCGGTTAGGTCCTCCTTTATCCTTACAGGCTCCGAGGTGTGACCTTCCTTTTCAAGGATCTCCTTCAGGTCTACGCCGAAGACCTCCTTCAGCCCTTCCTGGACGGTCCGGAACTCCTCCCTTGAGAGCCTCATGTGGTCCAGGGTGAGGATGTATCTCGGTTCATCGTAGGCCAACCTGACCCCGTTCCTGTCGTATATGTCCCCCCGAGGAGGGTATATGTTCCTCACCCTCAGGTAGTTCCTCCTTGAGAGCTTCCTGTACATTTCCCCCCTCACTATCTGGACCTGGAAGAGACGGACGATAACCACCATGAAGATGCCCACGAGCAGGGATAGAAACACCAAGAACTTCCTTCTGCTCATTCCATCCTTTTAAGGTATGTAAAGTAAATCACAGCCGATATCAGGACCTCAACCAAAAGGGCTGTGACCAGGGAAGCCAACGAGAAGGAGAAAGAGAACTTCACGCCCATAACACCGAGTGAGAGAACTTTCTTAAGGACCAGACAGACAGCCATACCCGTCAGGTATGTCAGCCATGTCCTGAAAAAGACCTTCTCGTTCATAAGGACGAAAAGGTAGACCGCCAAGGTCTCAAGGGCTACGTTAAGGCCAAGGGTGTCCGTCATTATGTCCAGAACAGTGCCGCCAAAAATAGCCCACAGAACCGTCTCCCTGCCCTTTACGTATGCCCTTGAGAGGAGGGCTATGAGGATCAGGTCGGGGGCTATAAAGCCCGGAGAGAAGAAGACCTGAAGGAAGGAGGTCTGGAGAAACACGAGGAGGACCAGCAGGCCCAGGAACCTCAATCCTTCCTCCTTATAACGAAGATGTACTCAAGCTCCCTCGGGTCTACCGAAGGTTTTACCTTGACCTCCTTGAAAAAGGGGTCCTTCCCTCTCCTAACCTGGTCCACAACTCCTAATAGGAAGGGAGGTATCCTCCCCTCCGTATCTATCAGGACCACCCTGTCCCCTACGCTTACAGGGTCATCTACCTTAACGTGGAGGAGGTCCCCCGCGGGATACCCCCCTCTGTAGATGTACCTCTTTCTCCTGCCCGCTATGACAACCGTTGATGAAAACCTGGCGTTCAGGGGCGTTACCACCCTGCTTGTGGAACCGAACACGGCCTCTATGAACCCCACAACCTCACTCCTGGACACAACCAGATCCCTCTCTTTGAAGTTCCTGTCCTTACCGCCCTCT
>JAJRQX010000124.1 GCA_024280065.1 Aquificota bacterium | reverse complement strand
CCACGTCTCTTATATGATTAGACCTAATGTGAGGATAGGAGCGGAATACACGAAGACGGACTTCTCCAAAAACATAGAAGACACAGAAATAACGTCACTTATACTTGACTTCGCCTTCTGAGGGTGCCCGCCCTCCCCTGCTTTTTTCTTTTTAGCCGGAGACACCTATGCCGAAGTCGTAAACCAACTTTCCACCGAGGTTACCCTGGAAAAGGATGATCCCCGCACCTACAAGCATCAGCAGTAGGTAGAGAAACCTTAAGGAGCCCGAGGGTTTAAGGAAATATAGGAGCCTGAGCAACAAGATAACCCCGAACAGAACCGCCAGGTATATACCTATCGTCTCATGGGTATGAAGCAGTTCAAGGGCCTCCTTACTTATGGGTATCTCCTCAATGCTCTCGTGGGCCACGTAACCTGTCAGGGCACCCACTGCCACGGCCCCTGAGCCCATGAAAACGAACAGGAACTCAAGACCGTCAGGTTTCCTTGCCCTGAGGAGGTAGAAGGCTTCCAGGACTAAGACAACGATGGGCAGTGACATGGCGAAGTGAACCGCTGCCGGATGATACTTCACAACGGGCGGGTAAACTACCTTTTCAACCCTCTGAGAAGGCTCCTGAGGTTCCTTTATTACCGTCTCCTTATGGGCAAAAGAAAGGAGGGAAAAGAGAAGAGGCGCGCAGAGGATAATTATATACCTCTTCATTTGAGCAGCTCCCTCATCTTCTCCTTAAGCTCGGGATTTTTCTCAAGAGCCTTCTTTACTGCATCGGGATGCATGACCATTATGTGCATCATCTTCTCTATAAACGTAGGTCTTGAGGCGAGCTTTTTCATAAGCTCTTTTTTACACTGTAGCTGATGCTCCCTTATGATCTTCATGGTCTCGGGGTCATGCATCATCATCATTCCACCCATCATACCTCCCATCATCATGGGCATCATCATCATGGGCATCATCGGTTGGTAGTAGTAGCCATAGGGTTGCTGCATCATACCCCAGCTGTGCATGCCACCCATCATCTGGGAGAAGACGGAACCTGCTGAGAGTACGAGGGCTGCGGCTGTGATCAAAAACTTCTTCATAGCACACCTCCTTTATTTGATAAGCAGGTAAACTTCCTCCTCCTTCCCCATACCGCTCAGGACACCGTGAGGTGAGTAAACACCCCTGGCATCGGACCTGAGGAGGGCCTCTATACCCTCAACCGGGACATGACCTTCAATAAACCTATCCCCTATCTGCATCGTGTGGCAGGACCTCTTGTCAACAGGAACGCCCAGCTCGTCCTTCTTCTTGTATAGGTCTGGATACTCCATCTGGACGCGTTTTATTTTGTAACCCTTCTCCTCAAGGATTTTAAAGTATTTATGACAGCAGGAACACTTCGGATTGTAGTAAGCTATTATCTCCTTGGCGTATATAAAAGTTGAAAAGCTCAAGGCTATAAGAAGTCCAAGGATCCTCATGGCTCCACCTCCTGAGCTTTAATGATGGTGATGACCACCCGCACCAGTTCCGTATATACCCCTTATCTGGGCCTCGGAGTCAAGCAGGAAGGTCCCCCTCACCACGACCCTGTCACCCTCCTTAAGACCATGTTTCACCTCGTAATAACCCTCAGCCTTTCTACCTAATTTTACC
The DNA here is from genome assembly GCA_024280065.1 of Aquificota bacterium. Classification (GTDB taxonomy): domain Bacteria; phylum Aquificota; class Aquificia; order Aquificales; family Aquificaceae; genus Hydrogenivirga. The sequence continues at coordinate 2,250 of JAJRQX010000124.1, read as the reverse complement.
ACCCTGGGAGCATACATACCCTGATCTATCTCTACGAAAACTATGGTTCTCCTGCCCGTGTCAACGACAGCTGTTTCAGGGACAGCCAGCACCTCACCTATGGGTACCTCAAAGACAACATCGGCAAGAGCTCCTGGTTTTAGCTTTATGCCCGGGTTATCAGCCTGTATCCTGACCTTCACCGTCTTGGCCAAAGGATCCGCCTCCGGGAATATGTAGTCCACCCTGCCCACGATTTCTGTCTCCGGATCCTCCTCGGGAATGACCCTCGCCTTTGAACCTATTCCAACGTATCTCGCCAGGTTCAGCGGTATCTCGGCCACTATCCAGACCTTACTTATGTCCGCTATCCTGTAGGCGGTCTGACCTTCCTTGACGTATCCCCCCTCAAAGACCTTTTTCTCCAATATAACCCCGTCCACGGGAGACCTGACCATCTCCTTTATCTTCAGGTACTCAAGCTTTTCCTTTGCCTTCCTGATCAGCTCCTGATCACCCTTCTCCTCCGCAAGCCTGAGCTCGTCTATGGCAACCTGAATGTCGGGGCTGAGGACCCTCATGAGGGGGGTTCCTATCTTCACGTATTCGCCCTCAAACCTGCCAAAGGTCTCCTCAACCCAGGCGTCCGCCCTGACCGTTATATCGTATATCCTTGACCTGTCATAGTCTATGTAACCAACCGTTGAGAATACACTGACCAGCTTTCTCCTCTTCACAGGTTCCGTCACCACACCGAGGAGCTGTAGCTTATCCTTGGGTATCATCAGGTGACCAGCGTGAGAGTCTGCAGGTGCGTGGTCATGGACGGTTTCATCCGTCCGCGTTCTGGAGAGGGGTATGAAGACGTCCTTGGTTATCCTCATGCCGTCCAGGACAACCCTTATCTGCCAGGGTCCGTCCATGGAAACGTTTATGGTTCCCTCGTAAACACCTGGTTCCCTCTCTTCCAGCCTGGCGACCGCTCTCATCTCGTCCATGCCGGGCATAGGGGGCATGTAGAGGTAGAACTCCTTGAGCTTTTTAGGGGGCCTGATCACGACCCTTATGGAGTTTCCTCCACTCTTTATCTTCCCGTCCTTTGAGAGGATAGTAACCTCAACATTCTTGTGCTTTAGGGTGAGGACCTCCTGGTAGGTGGGTCCACCACCTCTCAGGAAGATCAGAGCCCCGACCACCGTCATAACCGCAAGTATTACCAAAACAACCACCTTCCTCATTGGAGCGCCTCCGCTTTAGCTACCGTTTGATTCAGCTCCTTTATAAGACGGGCCCTGTCAAACTCAAGGGACCACAAAATTCTGTATGCCCTCAGTATCTCCCTTATGTCTGTTCTCTCGTATCTGTAAGCTATGAGGAGAGCCTCTATCTCCTTCTTCTTCTCCTCTATCTCCCTCTCCACGGTTGACAGGATCTCTCTCTTTATCCTGTAAGTGCTCTCAAGTGCCCTGAAGTCCCCAGTAACTCTCAGCCTTATATCCTCAAGCTCAAGTAGTTTGGAGTTTATCCTCTCCCTCTTCTCAAGGACAAGCATTTTCTCCCTGGACTCATACCATACGGGAACAGTAGCACCGACCCTTAAGGTGAAGAGATTGGGAAGTTCAGGCCTTATCATGTAACCTGCTGACAGAAACAGGTCCGGGTAGTGTTCAACCTCAGCCCTCTCAAGCTCCCTCTTAAGGACCTCAAGGGCCTCCTTGGTCAGCTTAACTCTGACGTTCCTATCGGGGTCAAAGTCCTTCAGGAAGGGCTGTATCTCCAGCGGAGAACCCTTCAGGGGAAACTCACCTCCCGCAAGGGCGTATATCTTCTTGAGGGCTACCTCCCTTATCCTCCTCGCTTCAGCTATCTTCTCTTCCACTTTAAGGATCTCTACCCTGAGCATAATGAGATCAGAAAGGAGAGCCTTTCCGTATCTGAACTTCTCCTCCGTTATGTCCAAGAGGTACTCTATCTCCTTCCTAATGTCCTTCAGTATCCTCTCCATTTCAAAGGAATAGACTAACTCCCAGTAGAGGACCTTAACGTCCCTTATCAGATCCTTCTCAAAGACCTCCCTCATCTTCTCAACTTCCAGTGCTCTCTGGTCAAAGACCTTGGACTCTCTCACCCTCTTTACGGGAAGGACATACTTCTGGGAAAGGTAAAGACCGAAACTTCCCATCGGGTTCTCTTTCCTCGGAAATATCTTCTGTGTGTCAAAGTTGTTGAAGGCTAAGGCTATCTGTGGGTTCGGTAAAGACATAGAGTATT
>JAJRQX010000123.1 GCA_024280065.1 Aquificota bacterium | reverse complement strand
CAGGGTTATCACGCCCTCGTATCCTTACTCCCTCACATAACCGAGTCCTTAAGCAGGGAGGACAGGTCCCTTGACACCCTCCTTGACCTCTGGGCCTTCCCCCTTGAGGTGGAGACGGAGATGGGGAGTTTAAGGGTAGTGATCGTGGACGAGGACAGGTTCCTGAACCTGAACATGGTGGGGAAGGATCTGAGAGTGGACCGGGCCTTCAGGAGAGTCCTGAGGGACCTCGGTATAGACCCATCTAAAGCGGACCTCCTTAAGGATTGGCTTAAAGACAGGGAACTGAGAAGTGTGTACGACCTTACCTTGGTTGGCTTTTCTGGAGAGGAGGTCTCCCGGCTTGAGGGTCTGGTGACCGCCCGCTCCTCGGGTAAGGTAAACGTGAACACCGCTCCCAAAGAGGTCCTCATATCCCTTGACCCTGAGATGGACCCTCTTGTGGTGGAGAGGATCTTGGAGAGGAGGTTGACCAGACCCTTCAGGAGGGTGGAGGACTTGGTCCTTGTTGAAGGCATGACCTTTGATATCCTTTACAGAATAAGGGACCTGGTGGACGTAAGATCAAGAGTCTTCAGGATAGAGGCCTCCATAAAAGTTGGGGACACCGAGACCACCCTGGAGGTGGTTTACGACAGGGAGGAGAGGAGGATACTCTTCAAAAGGGTTTACTGAGATGGCGGTCTTTGAGTACGAGGGTATAAGGGAAGGCAGGAAGGTAAAGGGAACTGTGGAGGCGAGGTCAAAATTTGAGGCCCTGTCAAGGATAAGGTCCGAGGGGATAGTTCCCCTCTCCTTAGAGGAGAAACGAGAGAGGTTCAGGATAGGGTCTTTCAGGAAGGTCTCCGAAGAGGAACTTGCAACGGTCCTCTTCCAGATACAGGTCCTCCTTGAGGCTGGGCTTCCCCTAACCGATGCGGTGGACCTGGTGTCAAGACAGGTGAGGAACGACAGGCTTTCCTCCGCTCTCTCCGGAGTGAAGGCGGACCTTGAAAGAGGGGAGTCGGTCTCCTCCGCCTTCAGGCGGGCTGGCGTCTTCCCGGAGTTCCTACCGGAGATGCTGATGGCGGCGGAGACGGGTGAGAATCTTGAGGTCGTGTTCAGGATGGCGTCGGACCACCTGAGAACGGTGGCTGACCTTAAAGGCAGGGTTGTGAACACCCTACTCTACCCCGCCGTGGTAATCGCCATGAGCCTGATAGCCCTGTTCGTAGCTGTGAGGTTCGTGGTCCCGAGGATAGCTGGGGTCTTAGAAGGCTTCGGCAGGGAACTTCCCCTGGCTACTGAGGTGGTCCTGATCCTGTCGGATATTATTACCTACTGTGCCTACGCTCTTCTCCTCATCACAGCGGGTATGTTCTTCCTGAGGGGAAGGGTTCTCACCAGGGAGAGGGTTGAAAGGCTACTTCTCAGGGCTCCCGTCATCGGGAGCGTTATACTCTACTTTGACCTCTCAAGGTTCGCCTACACCCTCTACATGACCTTATCCTCAGCGGTTCCATTGGTCACCGCCTTCAATGTGGCCACGGCGAGCCTCTCGGTGAAGGTGCTCAGGGACAAGGTTTCCGAGCTCACGAAGGACTTGGAGAGGGGAAAGCCCCTTCACTGGGTTTTAAAAAAGGCAGGATTCTTCCCACACCTCTTTATCAGCCTGGTGGAGACCGGGGAAAGGAGCGGGGAGCTGGAGAGGATGCTGAAGGTCCTCGGAGACGTTTACAGGAACGAGGCGGTAAGGGTGATAAACCTGTGGGTCAGGATGGTTGAACCTGTGTCCATACTGGTCATAGGGTTGCTTGTCGGCCTGATAGTTTTGAGCGTTATCCTACCCCTAACGGAGATAAGCTCGGGTATGGTCCGCTGATCAGAACAGGGACTTTATGACTCTGACAGCTTCCTCAACCTCCTCCTCCGTGTTCATGAGACCAAAGGAGAACCTCACAGCCCTAATGGCCTCCTCCAGCGAGTATCCCATGGCGAGCAGGTGGGGGTTGGGAAGGACCTCCCCAGAGGAGCAGGCGGAACCCGAGGAGCACATGACACCTCTTTCCGAAAGCATCCTAACCAGCTCCTGTCCCGTAAATTTGGGGAAGATAACGGTGGATATGGCTGGACTCCTCTGTACTTTCCTCCCAACGATCATAACATCAGGTATAGCCTCAAGGAGTTTTTCCTCAAAGGTGTCCCTCAGGTGCCTCAGCTTGGCTACGTTCTCCTTATAGTTTTCAAATATGAACTCAAGTGCCTTTGACATGGCCAAGATACCGTGGAGGTTCTCGGTTCCGCTCCTCATACCCCTCTCCTGACCTCCCCCGTAGAACAGGGGATCCAGGGGTTCGGCCATGTAGAGAAGACCCACACCCTTTGGTGCGTGGAACTTGTGTCCTGAGAAGGTTGCAAAGGAAACACCGTTTAGCTTTATGTCCACCTTGCCTACCGCCTGAACCGCGTCTGTGTGAAAGGGAACACCCATATCCTTGCAGAGGGAGGTTACCTCCTCAACGGGCTGGACGGTTCCGAACTCGTTGCTGACGTACATGATGGAGACGAGAAGCGTCCTCTCATCAAGGAGGTCCTTGAGGTGGTCAAGGTCTATAACACCTTCCCTGGTTACTCTAACCTCCCTGACCTCTATCCCCCTCCTCGCGAGATGATGAGCTGGTCTTGATACGGACTTGTGCTCTATTGAGGAGATCACCACGTTTCCTTCGCTCCTCTCACCCACAACACCGAAGATGACTGTGTTGTTCCCTTCTGTGGCACAGGAGTTAAAGACTAAGCCCTCGGGGGAGACACCGAGCAGGCTCGCTACGTTCTCCCTTGCTATCTCCAAAAGCTCCCTCGCCTCTTCACCGAGGATATGGGGGCTTGAGGGGTTACCGAAGACCTCAAGGGTCTTACATAGAAACTCCCTGACCTCAGGAAGGATGGGTGTTGTCGCAGCGTTGTCCAAGTAAATCCTT
>JAJRQX010000122.1 GCA_024280065.1 Aquificota bacterium | reverse complement strand
TTCTGGTAGCCAAGGGCAGGCAGAAGAAGGATATAGCCTGCTTCGTGGGATACTACCCCCACCTCCAGGACCCGAACAGGCCCGAACCCATGCAGGTTTACAGATACCACGAGGACGTTGAGAAGATAGAGGTCCCCGTACTCTTCCTCATAGGCAGGGATGAGCAGTATCAGAGGTTGAGACCAGCTCTCATGGCCATAGACTACCTCAGGTCCAAGGGAAGGGAGGCCTACATAGTAATATATCCGGGTGTTGGGAGAGGCTTTGACTTCAGAAACGGCAACAAGAGGAAGTTCGCGGATGACCTCGCGGCCAAGGACGCCATAATAAGAGCTGCAAAGTTCATGAAGAAGCACCTGGGTGTTGAGTGAGGCTTGACTACTGAGACCGCGTGCCTATATTGTGGGTTAGGTTCTGGGTCCTCAGAGGGAGGGAAACCGCCTCCTGAAGTTCCCGGGGCCTGAAATTCTGCAGGAGGTTTGTGTTCCATGACGTTCACAGGTACGGTCAAGTGGTTCAGCAAGGAGAAGGGTTACGGGTTCATAACCCGTGACGACAACAAGGGTGACGTCTTCGTCCACTTCACCGCAATACAGAAGGAGGGGTTCAGGACGCTGGAGCAGGGCCAGAGGGTCCAGTTTGAGATAGAGGAGGACCCCAAAGGCCCGAGGGCTAAGAACGTCATAATCCTGAACGGTCAGTAGAGAGCGAGCTCCTTTAACAGTCTGCCGAGGTGGTCCTCTCCGACATCAGGGGGGACCTCTCTGCTCCCCAATTTCAGACCTACCGGGTGTCCTATCCTTATGAGCTTTATAACCATATAGGTAAGCCTGGATATACGCTCTTCAAGGCTCCCATCAACATCGTCCAGAGAGAGAATAACCGGGTCCCTGGCCTCCGAGACCGTGTCCTTCACCATCAGCTCCCCTACCTTGGCGGAGACCCTCCAGTGGATCAACTTCATGGGTTCTCCGGAGTATGTCCTAAGGTCCCTGAACTCATCGTATCCCTTCGCCTTCGTTTCCGCAGATTTTGACCCTTCCCTGAGGTCCCTTCCCAGTTCCTTAGGTCTGATCTCCGAAGGGACGGGCCTCGGAAAGACTATCAGGTCAATGGGAACCTCCAGGGTGTAGGACCTCACGAACATGCCTAAGGGGAAGTCCGAGCTGACCGTAAGTCTTACAGAACCCACCCTTCCCCTCCTTTTAAACAGCAGGTCCAGCTTCCCCTCCCTGGATTTTCCGTCTACAAGGGTAAAGAGGCAGGAGTCCACATCCGAAGATACCCTTATGAGGAAGGAGGGGAACTTGCCCTTCTTGGTGATAAGGACCCTGAAGGGAGTTCTCCTACCCGCGAATACTCTGGGAGGAGGAACGAGGAGGACCTGTATCCCCTTGAGATTCAGGAGGGATGTCAGACCCGAGACGAGCATCAGGGAGAGGAGGGAGGAAACGAGGATATAGAGCAGGTTGTTGCCGGTGTTCGCCGCCGCGACCCCGAGGAATACGGTAACTCCTATAAAGACGCTCCCCGACCTCTTTACCTTTACCTTCATCTCTTCCTGAGAAGGTTATCTCCCAATATGTTGAAGGCAAGAATCGTTATAAATATCGCCACTCCAGGAGATAGCATCCAAGGGAAGGATGAAAGTACATTTATGTTCCTGACTTCGGAGAGCATGTTTCCCCAGCTCGGCTCCGGCTCCTGTATGCCGAGACCGAGGAGACTTAAGGCCGCCTCACCGAGTATGTACGCTGGTATTGAGAGGGTGGCGGAGACTATAAGGTAGTAGTAGGTGTTCGGAAGTATGTGCTTCCTCAGTATCCTGAAGGTTCCGGCACCGTAAGTCCTGGCCGCCAGGACAAACTCCCTCTCCCTTATGGACAGGACCATACCCCTTACAACCCTCGCAAGACCCGCCCAGCCGATAAAGGAAAGGATCAGGACTATCATAAGGAATATCTGACCGCTAGTCATCTCAAGGGGAAAGACCGCCCTGAGGGACAGGAGCAGGTAGAAGGCGGGTATGGACATGAGTACCTCAACAACCCTCATGAGGACCGCGTCCGTCCTTCCCCCGAAGTAACCCGAGATACCGCCAACTACTGCACCTATGAAGAAGGTGACCACCGTCCCTATGACCGCAACGCCGAGGGAGTATCTTGCCCCGTAGATTATCCTTGATAGGACGTCCCTGCCGAGCTTGTCCCCGCCGAGTAAGTAAAGCCTGCATGGTTCCTCAACGCCTATGAACCTCAGTCCGTATTCGGTTCTCACAAAAAACCTGAGCCTGCAGGAGACGCTTCTGTCCTCCTCGTAAACCTTAAACAACGGGTCCTTAAGGACGTAAGGGTGTATGTAAGGGAAGGTAAGCTTTCCGTCCTTGATTATGTGTATCCTTGTGGGAGGATGGTAGGGGGTCTTCCTGTTCTGGAGGTCATAAGGATAAGGAGCAAAGAAGTCCGCAAAGACTGCCAGGATCACCAGAGAGGTTATTAGAGTTAGGGAGAACTTTACACCCCAGCCCATATGCTATAATCATTCTAAACTTAAGCGGAGGAAAGGAGGAGGTTAAAGCATGAAGATAACCCTGAGCGTGATAAAGGCGGACATAGGGGGTTATGTGGGACATTCAAGCACACACCCGGAAGTGGTTGAGACGGTAAGGGAGTTCGTGAAGAAGGAATGTGAGAAGGGAAACCTAATAGACTTTGACATACTCACCTGCGGTGATGACATAGCAATAGTCATGACACACAACCACGGTGTTGACAGTGAGGTGGTTCACGGTATAGCCTGGAACGCCTTTGAAAAGGGAACGGAGGTTGCGAAGAAGCTAAAGCTCTATGGTGCGGGACAGGATCTTCTGAGCGACGCCTTCAGCGGTAACGTCAAGGGGTTGGGTCCCGGTGTGGCGGAAGCGGAGTTTGAGGAGAGACCCTCCGAGCCTGTTGTGGTGTTCTTTGCGGACAAGACATCTCCGAGCGCCTGGAACCTGCCCCTTTATGAGATGTTCGCAGACCCGATGAACACAGCAGGTCTCGTCATAGACCCGAAGATGCATGAAGGTTTCACCTTTGAGGTCCTTGACGTCTATACAGGTAAAGCGGTGAAACTCAACACACCTGCGGAGACCTACGACCTACTCGCCCTCATAGGGACCGTTGGCAAGTATGTGGTGAAGAACGTTTACAGGAACTTTGACGGGGAGATAGCGGCCGCCGCCTCCACCCAGAGGCTTTCTCTGATGGCAGGTAAGTATGTTGGGAAGGACGACCCGGTTCTCATAGTGAGGGCTCAGAGCGGTTTCCCCGCAATAGGGGAGATCCTTGAACCCTTCTCCAAACCCTGGATAGTTGAAGGGTGGATGAGGGGGTCCCACAACGGACCCCTAATGCCAGTATCCTTTGAGGATGCGAGACCCTCAAGGTTTGACGGGCCTCCGAGAGTCATAGCCGCGGGCTACCAGATAGCGGAGGGTAAGCTCATAGGTCCAGCGGACCTCTTCAGGGACCCGGCCTTTGACAAGGCGAGGCGGGTGGCCAACGATATGGCGGATATACTCAGACGTCAGGGTATCTTTGAGCCTCACAGACTACCCGCAGACGAGATGGAATACACTACACTCCCCAAGGTCCTTAAGAAGCTGGAGGGAAGATTCTACGACGCTGAAGCTCAAAGAGTGGAGGAGGAGGAGAAGGTCCCTGAGAAGGGGGATGTGGATTAGACCCTGCCCCTTAGCTGCCTCTCCAAGAAAGAGAGTATGTAATCCGTCTTCCTGTCCCTCCTTCTCTCCTCATCAACCTTCCTTATGCTGTGTATGACAGTCGTGTGATCCTTTCTCCCGAAGGCCCTCGCTATCTCTATGAGCGATGCGTCCGTTATCTTCCTGCAGAGATACATGGCGAACCTCCTTGCCTTCGCTACCCTCCCGGATCTTCCGTTCCCCAGGATCTCCTCCCTTCCTACGCCGAAGTAGGTGGCCACTACCTCCTGAACCGTTTCAAGGTCCGAAAGCCTCCTCCTGGGTCTTAAGGCATCGGTCCCTTTAAGCTTGATGTTCCTTATAACACCCTCTATCTCCCTCACACTCGGACCTGTAGATTCCGCTATCAGCTTTACTATGTTTTCCTGGACGCTGATTTTTAGCTCCTGCAACTTCCTCTTAACTATCTCTATCTTGGTTATCTCGTCAAGGGTAATCTCAACAACAACTCCACCCTCAAACCTGCTTATCAATCTGTCCGAGATGTCCTTCAGATCCCTCGGGTGCCTGTCCGAGGCAAGGACTATCTGTTTTTCCCTTATATAGAGGTAGTTGAATATGTTAAAGAACTCCTCTTGGGTTCTGAGTTTCCCTGACAGAAACTGAACGTCGTCTATAAGCAGGACATCCACGTCCCTGTATCTGCTCCTGAACTCGGAGATCCTACCGCTCTTCAGTGAGTCAACCATCTCTTCGGAAAACTCTGCAGCCGGTCTGTAGGCTACCCTGTAACCTCTCTTAGCACAGTAGTTACCAATGGCCTGAAGCAGGTGTGTCTTGCCCAAACCGACCTTACCGTATAGGAAGAAGGGGTTGTAAACCGACCCGGGGTTCTCCGCCACGGACCTCGCCACCTCGTAGGCGAGCCTGTTCCCCTCACCCACCACGAAGTTCTCAAATGTGAACCTCGGGTTCACACCTGAGGGTATAGTGTCCTCCTGACGGTTCGGATCTTCAGAAACTACCACAACCTTGTCCCTAATACCTTCCCCGAGTCTCAGCTTCAGCTCCCTCTCAACCTCTTCCCTCCTGGCAGGGTCCGGAACAGTCAGGAATATCCTGCCTCCTTTCTCGCTTATCTTCAGATGGCTCAGTATTCTGAGTAGCTCCCTGTCTCTTTTCTTTATGTAGTTGAGAAACGTGTTTATCGTAGCTCCCCCCATAGTCGGTTATATATTCTTTAGCTCAGACCAGATACACAAGCGATCTAAAGAGATTAAGCTATCATAGACTTATAGGGGGGGATTAGAAGTTATTTGAAGAGCGACAAAAATTCTTCCTCCGTTAAAGGTTCAACCTCCTCTATACCTAAGTTCTCCTCAAGATGCTCAACCCTGCTCATGCCAACGAGGGCCGTCCCGACCCCGGGGGT
>JAJRQX010000121.1 GCA_024280065.1 Aquificota bacterium | reverse complement strand
GGGGTCGTGGCCGAAGGCTATACCTCCCTTCTTCACATTGGGGCATGAAACGTTCAGCTCGTAGGCGACCACCTTCTCCGCCTCATCCAGAGTCCTGCAGACCTCAACGTACTCATCCTCCGTTTCACCGAAGACGTTGACTATGAAGTGTGTGTCCACGTTCTTTATCTTCGGGTATACGTCCCTTAAGAAACCTTCTACACCAGGATTCTGTAGTCCTATGGAGTTTAGCATACCGCAGGGTGTCTCCACTATCCTGGGTGGTTCGTTCCCTTCCCTCGGCTTTAGGGATATACCTTTGGTGACAACAGCTCCGAGCTTTGATATATCGTATATCTCCATAGCCTCAACGCCGTAGCCGAAGGTCCCGCTCGCCACCCAGACTGGGTTCTTGAACCTGATGCCGAAGAGCTCAACGGAAAGGTTCAAAGGATACCCTCCAGAGCTTCCTTCCTCTGGATACAGGTCGGACACTCTCCGCAGGGAGGCTCGGTCCCCTTGTAGCAGGAGTAGGTCTTCTCAAAGGGGACTCCGAGGTCTTTCCCGATCAGAGCTATCTGCCTCTTGGTCATACCTAAGAAGGGAGCCCAGATGTTGATCCTCACCTTCTTCTTAGCGACCAGCGTTGACCCTGCGTTTATGGCCGCCTCCGCACTGGTTATGAACTCCGGTCTGCAGTCCGGGTATGGAGTGTCAAGGGCGTGAACCCCTATACCTATGTTCTCTATCTCAAGATAGTCCGCGAAGGCTGAGGCTATGGCCAGAAAGTTCAGGTTCCTCATCGGAACTGTGGTCACAGGCGGTTCGTTTTCGGGATACCCGCCTCTCGGTACCTCAACATCATCATCTATCAGGGCAGACCCTTTTATTGACCTGTAGGTCGGTATCTCAACCACTATATGTTCCTGAACACCGGCTATGTTAGCCAGCTCCCTCGCATACCTCAGCTCTACCCTGTGCCTCTGACCGTAGTCAAAGGAGATCGCCCAGACTCTGTCAAACTCCTTTTTCGCAAGCCAGAGTAATGTAGCGGAATCCATACCGCCCGATAGAAGTACAAGGACCTTCCTCATCAGCTAATAATTGTAAGATAAACTTATGAACATACTGAGGGATTACAGGCTGATACCTGAGGAGGAGGGTGAGGACTATATAAGGCTCTTAGTTCCTGAGAACTTCAACCACGAGGACGTTGAGGAGATAAGGTTCCTGACAGGGAAGGACGTAAGGCTTAAGGTCGTCCCTGAGGAGGAGTTCGTTAAGGAGCTCCAAAGGAGGCTATCGGAAGAGAAGATAGAGGTTGAGGGGGAGGAGGTTTCCGCTGAAGAGGGTGTGGACCTGCTCCTTGCCCAGGATGACAGCCCGGTGGTGAGCCTCGTCAACTCTCTCCTTATAAAAGCCTCTACCGTGAACGCTTCGGATATACACTTTGAACCCTACGAGGACGAAGCGGTCGTCAGGATAAGGATGGACGGCGTTCTCCATGACATAACTAAGGTCCCTATGTCCACATACCAAAACGTTGTCTCAAGAATAAAGGTCATGGCAAACCTGAACGTGGCGGAGAGGAGGGTCCCTCAGGATGGGAGGATAAGGGTGAGGATAGGGAACAGGGATTTAGACATAAGGGTCTCCGTAGTCCCCACCGTCTTCGGTGAGAGGGTGGTTCTGAGGCTCCTGGACAGAACGGGTGCCATGCTCACCCTTGAGGAGATAGGCCTCTCCGAAGAGGACAAGGAAAAAGTAAGGAGGCTGGCTAAGAAACCCTATGGGATAGTCCTCGTGACCGGACCTACAGGTGCGGGAAAGACGACGACCCTCTACGCCATGATCCTATACGTTAAGGACCCCAAGAAGAACATAATCACCATAGAGGACCCCGTTGAGTATCAGATAAAGGGTGTTAGCCAGATACAGGTAAACCCTAAGGTGGGCTTGACCTTCGCAACGGGTCTGAGGTCCGTTTTAAGGCAGGACCCTGACATAATAATGGTGGGGGAGATAAGGGACACGGAAACAGCGGACATAGCGGTCCACGCCGCACTCACAGGACACTTAGTCCTCTCCACCTTACATACCAACGACGCTCCCTCTGCGGTCACAAGGCTTGCGGACATGGGTATAGAGCCCTTTCTCATAGCGAGCTCCCTGGAGGGTGTTATAGCCCAGAGGTTGGTGAGGAAGGTGTGTCCTGGTTGCAGAGAACCCTACGAGCCTTCAAGGGAGGAGCTGAGGGAACTGGGACTGTCTGGGGACTTTAAAGGCGTGTTCTACAGAGGGACGGGGTGTGAGGAGTGTCTTGGTACGGGCTACAGGGGTAGGATAGGTATCTTTGAGGTCCTTGAGCTGGACGATGATCTCAAAAAGCTAATAACACAGACACAGGACGCCAACGATATAAGGAAGCTGGCTAAAGAAAAAGGCTTCAGAACGATGCTTGAGGACGGAATAGAGAAGGTAAAGAGGGGTATAACCACCTCAAGTGAGGTCTTAAGCGTTATAAAGAGCTAGAAGGGTTTTTCAGGAACCTTCTCCCAGTCTTTCAGGAACAGCTCTATGCCTTTGTCCGTTAGAGGGTGCTTAAATAGCTTTTCCATAACCGCAAAGGGCATTGTGCATATGTCCGCACCTATCAGAGCCGCCTCAAG
>JAJRQX010000120.1 GCA_024280065.1 Aquificota bacterium | reverse complement strand
GACGGATCGGTCCTGAGGTTGAAAGAAGACCAAATACTCAGGGTACTGAACGAGAGAACGGGGGGCAGGGTGAAGAAAGTGTTCTTGGCGAGAGAGGTTACCCTGAAGGGTGTATCTGTGAAGATAAGGATAGAGGAGAGGGTCCCGGTAGCCAAGCTGAAGACGGGGAATACCTTCCTGTTCATAGATAGGGACGGTGTGACGTTTCCAGCTTACGCAAACCATCCGAAGGGTCTCGTGGAGATAACTACCTACGATCTGGAGGTCCTTGAGGCGAACTTCCCGAGGTTATACAGTCAGATAGAGAAGGCGGGTATAAGGGTTTCCAAGATCAGGGTGTTAAAGGATAAGACGGTCCTCATCTCAGGCAGAAGGACTCTGATCCTGCCGCCCATAGAACTTCTTCCCGATAACTTAGCTGAGAGGCTGAGTATGATTTATAATTTTGAGGAGGGGAAAATTGATTTGAGATTTGACAGGTTTATCTTAGTAAGAAATTGAGGTGGGATGAGAACAGTTGCGTCAATAGACATAGGCACAGATAAGATAGTCGCCCTGATAGGGGAGGTGGACTCTTACGGAGACATACACATAATAGGAGTCGGTGAGGCCAAAACTAAGGGTATAGACAGGGGGACTGTAACCAGGCTTGAGGTCGCAGCCAGGACCATATCCACGGCGGTAAGGGAAGCGGAGGAGATGTCCGGTCATAAGGTCACGGGTGTGGTCATAAGCGTTTCCGGAAAGGACATAAAGAGCCAGAACGAAAAGGACACGATAAACGTCTCCCCGAGCCCTGTGGAGATAGGGGAGGAAGATATAAACAGGCTCCTTGACAGGAGCATAAACAAGGGCAGGGAGGACAACTTTGAGATAATCCACGCCATACCCAGGAAATACACCCTTGACGACCAGGAGGGTATAGAGGACCCAACGGGCCTCATAGGTTCAAAACTGACAGCTCAGGTCCACATAGTCAAGGCGAGCCACGCCTTGGTTAGCAACCTTGAGAAGGTGGTTTCTACTGCCGGTTTCTCACCAACCATGAAGATAGTGAGTGCCTTAGCCTCGGCCAAAGCGGTCCTGACGGACGAGGAGAAGGAGAACGGCGTCCTTCTGCTTGACATAGGTGCTGGCCTTACGGACTACGTCCTCTTCCTTGAGGGCTACCCGGTCGTTACGGGAGCTGTGGGCATGGGCGGCCAGACCATAACCAAGGACATAGCCTACTTCATGAAGGTGGACCAAGGGGAGGCGGAGAGGACCAAGAGGGAGGAAGGTGTGGCCCTCGTTGATCTCGTGAGGGAGGGAGAGATACTCAAGATAAGGCCGAGGGGTGAGATGAGGGAGGTGGCTGTGGAGAAGAAACAGCTCACCGAAGTCATACAGGTGAGACTTGAGGAGATCCTTGAGAAGGTGATAGAGGGTATTGAGGCTGCGGGCTACAAGCTGGACAGTGCGAACGCGGGTGTGGTCATAACGGGAGGGACAGCGAACCTAAAGGGCATAAAGGAGTTCGTTGAGAGGTTTACGGACCTGCCCGCCCGTATAGGTTTACCCTCCGAGGTCATAGGCCTTAAGGAGAGGATAGAGGACCCCAAATATGCGACCGCGGTCGGTCTGCTTAAGTTTGCCGTCTTTCCCGAAGGTGTGGTGGCGGAGTCAAGGGCCAAGGTTAACCTTTCAACCAACAGTACAGGCTTTGTTAAGGCTATCATAGAGAAGGTGAAGGAGTTCTTCAGGGAGATCCTTTAGGAGGGAGTGTTATGGAGGTCCAGGACTACAGTCCTACCAAGATCAAGGTCATAGGCGTTGGAGGCGGCGGTTGCAACGCGGTGAACAGAATGTATCAGGACGGTATAGAGGGGGTGGAGGTTTACGCGGTTAACACGGACAGTCAGCACCTAAGGAAGTTGGCCGTTCCCAACAAGGTCCAGATAGGGGAGAAGGTTACCAAGGGACTCGGGGTAGGCATGAAGCCTGAGATAGGGGAGGAGGCAGCCCTTGAGAGCATAGACAGGATAAAGGAGATCCTGAGGGGTACGGACATGGTCTTCATAGCCGCGGGCTTAGGAGGGGGAACCGGGACGGGAGCGGCTCCTGTAATAGCGAGGACCGCCCGCGAGATGGGTATCCTAACCGTAGCTGTCGTTACGCTACCCTTTGAGTTTGAAGGGGCGAAGAGGAAGAGGATAGCCTTAGAGGGGCTTGAGAAGCTCAAAGAATGTGTGGACACCTACATAATTATCCACAACCAGAAGCTTGCCGAACTAAGCAGAACCCTTACATGGAAGAACGCCTTTATTGAGGTGGACAGCGTTCTGTCAAGGGCGGTGAGGGGCATAACCAACATAATATCCACATCCGCGGACATAAACGTGGACTTCGCCGACGTCAAGACTATAATGGAGAACGGAGGCCTCGCCCTCATAGGTGTGGGAGAGGGAAGAGGCGAGAACAAGATCCAGAACGCGGTTGAGCAGGCGATAACCAACCCGCTCCTTGAGGGAGGGACCGTTGACGGTGCCAGGAGGCTCCTGATAACCCTCTGGGTCTCCGAGAGCGTGGCCTTCGCTGACGCCCAGGAGGCTATCCAGTCTATCAGTGAGAAGGCTTCCAACGACCCGACGATCATATTCGGTGCCATAGTTGAGGAGGGTGAGGAGGACAGAATCAAGGTCACTGTGGTCGCCACGGACTTTGAAAGAGCCCAGGAAAGGAGGGAAGAAGAGACCACCTTCAGGGTCATAAGGAGGGACTCCCAAGAGGTCAGGAGGGTGGTTCCTGAGGAAGGTCTCCACCCAGTAGAACCCGAAGACACACCCGCCTACCTTAGGAGGAAGAGGAAGATATAATAACTCTGTGAGACCCGTAAACCCCAAAAGAAGCAAGGTCTTCTCCTTTCTCATAGGTCTGATCTACGGTTACAGAATAGCGGATATGGAGCTTAAGGTCTTCTCCCTTAAGGAGTTCAGAATTGAAGACCTTGACGGCTTTGAGATCTATTACCTTGACAAACGGGAGGACAGAGTGAGCAAGGGAAAGCCCTTAGAGAACCCGACTCATATAGTAGCCCTTAAGGAAGACTACTCATCAAAGAAGGTCAGGGTTTATATTTATAAGGCATGATCTCAAAAGACCTTAGCGGGCAAACACTCAAGGACCTTAAAGAGTACTTCCAGGACAGGGACTATATGGTGGTCGCTGTCCCAAAGGAAGAACCTGCCAGGGTCTATGTGGTAAGAGCGACGAGAACGGTAGAAACCGCAAGACGGATACACCGTCTTGGCCCTGCGGCCACCGT
>JAJRQX010000119.1 GCA_024280065.1 Aquificota bacterium | reverse complement strand
TGTCCTGTTCACGGAAAGTATGACAGGGATTACACCGCTTCAATAAACCTGGGGAAGAGGTATCTAAAACCTCCTGCCCTTGAGGTGGGAGGTATTCCGGAGACCGTTCCCTCCGGAGGTATCTCTTCCCCTATTCCCACGCTCATAAGACTCACCACACTCCTTGCATACCTGAGACTGGTCACCTGCACGTTCCTTTATCCCTTAATTCCGAATACCCGAATGGATTTTCTTGACACGTCGGTCAAACGATGTTAACTATTGTCAGCAAAGAAGGAACGGTTTTGTAAGCTCAAGGATCTCTCCATGTCTCAGTAGGAACTCGGGGTTAAAGTCTGGCTTTACATTTAGGTAGCTAGTGTTGTAGGTCTCAAATATGAGGAGACCTCCCCTCTTTAAAGACCTTACCATCTTGGGAATGATTCTCCTATCAAGGAAATAGAAGTTGATTATGAGGTCGTATCTTTCAGGTCTCCAGGAGAAGACTTCGGCAGGGCAGGACTTGAAGGATACTCTCACACCCTCCCTGCGGGCGTTCCTTCTCGCTATTCTTACAGCAACATCCGAAATGTCCACGGCATCAACCTGAAAGCCTTTCTTGGCCAGAAATATAGCGTTCTCTCCTGTCCCGCAGGCCACATCGAGGGCCCTGCCTATCTTAGCAAGGTGGTAAAACCTGAGGAGTGTCGTGTGGAGTTTGCTCCTCCTCCCCTCCGAATACCTCCTGTTCCAGACAGCTCTTAGATCAGTCACCCCTGAACTCACAGGTTTCGGGGTCTATGGTGGAGTACAGAGGGTTAACCTTTCCTTCGGGTGTGGAGTCCTCAAAGTCCCTCGGAACTCCTAGCTCCTCTATACACCTCACAAGGTCATGGTAGAACTCGGCGACCTTCACAAGCCCCGTTTCCTTTCCTACCTCGTTGAACATCCTTATCTTGTCAGTTGCCTTACCCTTACCCCTCTCCACTATGGCACCGGCATGACCGAAGGAAACACCTTCAAGCTTCTCCTGGAACTTACCGGCCACGAATGCGGCTACAGGTTTGTTCCACCTGCCTTCCTTATAGAGTCTGAGTATGGTCTCGGCCGCCTGCTCCTCGTAGGTTCCTCCAACCTCTCCCTGAATGATCACACCCTTGACGTTTGGGTCATCCGCTATCTCCTCAAGAGCGTCCGCAAAGGTAGTACAGGATATAACGTCACCGCCGAGGGCTAAAGCCATATAAACTCCCCATCCCCTTCTCATGAACATCTCAGCGGTCGTCGTTGTGAGACCCCCGGACTTGCTCAGGATCACAAGACCCCCGTCCCTGTAGGCTATTGACGGGTTCTTGCCGCCTATTGCACCTATCCTCGCAGGTATCCTGGGAACTATACAGCCGAGTGAGGTAGGACCAACTATGGTCACTCCTCTCTCCTTCGCATAGTGGTAGAAGTAAACTGTGTCCCTTATCGGGACGTGCTCCGTAATTATGTATATGACCTTTATCCCGGCGTCTACCAGTTCTATGACCGCGTCCTTAACCGAAGCAGGCGGAACGTAAACAAGACCCGTGTTGACATCCCTACCTTCCGGAGATTCAAGAGCTTCCCTTACCGTATTAAAGACAGGTACACCCGCCACCTCCTGACCCCCCTTTCCGGGAGTAACACCTACCTTGATTATGCCAGGGTAAAGGGCCTGGGTTTCGGCGACGACCTGGGAGGCTTCCCTTCCCGTTATGCCTATGACTATTACTCTTGTCTGGTCATTCAGATACTTTGTTCCTATCTTCCAGGTCTTCTCCATACTTTACCTCCTGTTTTACGGGAGAAATATTTTAAAGGTTAGCGGGTCTTCAGATCAACCGAAGGGCCTTTAAGCTACTTCATCTATTGTATACTCCACAATTTCACCCGAGAAGCTTCTGAAGAGAAAAGTATTACCCATTCTGGATACTATATATTCTGGCAGGAGGGGAACTTTCCCTTTCCCTCCGGGAAGGTCAACAGCGTACGTAGGTATACCCATTCCCGAGATCCTGCCCCTCATGTAGTTGATTATCTCAAGCCCTTTATCTACGGTTGTTCTGAAGTGGACAGCTCCCTTTATAGGGTCACAGTGAAACAGATACTGGGGTTTTACCTTTATCCTGAGGAGCTTCCTGCTCAGCTCAAGCATAGTATCGGGATCATCGTTCACACCTTTAAGAAGGACAGCCTGGTTGTTCACCGGGATACCTATACGCAGGAGCCTGTCCACCGCCTCGGCGGATAGGTCGGTAATCTCCTTCGGGTGGTTGAAGTGGGTGTTTATCCATATAGGGGAGTATCTTTCAAGTATGTCCAGGAGCCTGTTGTCAAAGAACCTCTGAGGAGCTAAAACAGGAAGCCTTGTTCCGAACCTGATTATCTCAACGTGTTTTATTTCCCTCAGCCTTTTGAGGATATACTCTATCTTCTCAAGGCTCATGGAAAGGGGATCTCCACCTGATATGAGGACGTCCCTTACCTCCTCGTGCTGTTTTATGTAATCTATAATGCGGTCTATCTCCGCTTTGGTCAGAGACCTTTCCCCCTGGGAGAATATCCTCTTTCTCATGCAGTGACGACAGTAAACAGCACAGAAGGTGGTAACTACCATGAGAACCCTGTCCGGGTACCTGTGGGTTAGCCCCGGGATCTGACCCTCTTCCCTAAGGGCATCAGGTTCTCCTTTTGCCTGAACTTTCTCGTCCACCTCAACAACACGCGGGATAGCCTGTAGCCTCACAGGGTCGTTGGGATCATCCGGGTCTATCAGAGAAAGGTAGTAGGGGGTTATGGCCATTGGGTAAAGACCCCGGGTCCTCCTTATACCCTCTTCCTCCTCAGGGGTAAGCTTGATGAAAGCCTTCAGCTCATCAAGGGTTCTTATGCGGTTCCTTATCTGCCACTCGTAGCTTAGCCAGTCCTTATCCGGGACGTTCTTAAAAAACCTCCTCATAAAAAACAATTTAAAGGAAGGGGGCGGTTCGGTCACCGACCCCCCAGGTGCTACCAGAGCTCCCCTCCCGCTGCTTTTTCAAAATCAAACGTTGTTTTGTTTAAACTTAGGGAGAACCGCTGGACATCATATGATTCAAATCATCCTATCGCCGGGTGTGACCGCTGTCAGTCCCGGAGCCTATAATATTAAAGGTTATGGAACTCCAGCTCATCCTTGTCCTCCTGATAGCCTTCCTGGTCCTCGGACCCGAGAGGATGATGGACCTTGCGGTGAAGCTTGGAGAGATGATGAGAAAGGTAAGGGAGATCTGGGACGAGATAAGGCTTCAGGCCTATATGGAGGAGATGAACAGGAAGGTTATGGAGGAGGAAACCAGAACGGAGGACGAGACGGTGGAGGACGAAGGTGAGGAAGCCCCGCCCGAAGCCGAGACCGACGATTATAATTTAGAGGATTACTCGGAGGAGGAGACTAAAGAAGGAGAGGAACATGAGCTCTCAGAAAGAACAGCTCCCGACGATGCCCCTGACCGAACACCTGAGGGAGCTGAGGATAAGACTACTTAGGTCCATCATAGCCTTTCTCATAGCATCGGGGGCATCCTTCTACTTCGCCAAATACATCTTTGAGTTCCTGAAGTTACCCGTTATCAGGTCCTACCCCGAAGTGGAACTCATAACCCTATCGCCTACGGAACCGTTGTTCATACTCATCAAGATATCCCTTATGGTGGGTTTCATCCTTGCCTCACCCGTTATACTCTTTGAGATCTGGAGGTTCGTTGAGCCTGCCCTATACCCCCACGAGAAGAGGCTCTTTATACCCCTTCTCCTGTCTTCAATACTGCTCTTTGTGACCGGCGGTGTGTTCGCCTACTTTGTGGTCTTACCCCTGGCCCTCAAATTCTTACTCGGCCTCGGCTTTTCACAGCTCGCTGCCACCCCTTACCTATCGGTGAACATGTATATAAGCTTCATCCTGAAGATGTTGATAGCTTTCGGGATAGCCTTTGAGATGCCGGTGTTCCTTTACATGCTCCAGAGGGCGGGAATAGTAAAGGAGGAGCAGCTTAAGAAGTTCAGGAGATACTTCATAGTTGTCGCGTTTCTGGTAGGAGCTATAATAGCACCCGATGTGGCTACCCAGGTCCTCATGGCTGTTCCCCTACTGATACTATACGAAGTGTCCATACTTTTAGGTAGGATGGCCAGGAAGAAGGAGAAGAGCATTGAGAAGGTGGAGGGGACATGAGGTATAGGGAGTTTTTAGGGTTGAGGCTCTCCGAGATAGGCATAGGGACGTATCTGGGGGAGCTTGACGAGGACACGGACAGGAGGTACTACGAAACCATAAAAAGGGGTGTGGAGCTGGGAATTAACGTGGTGGATACGGCGATAAACTACAGGTACATGAAAAGCGAGAGGGTAATAGGGAAGGTTATAGAGGAGGTTGGAAGGGACAAGGTATTTATCTCAACGAAAGGGGGATACATACCTTTTGACGCAGACTCAAAGGAGGATCCCAAGGACTTTTTTGAGAAGAACTTCGTCAGATCAGGGATAGTTAACGTCAACGAAATGACTCCTCAGGGACATTACTTGGGGGGTAGGTTCATAAACTGGAGCTTTGAAAGAAGCTTGGAGAACTTAAGAACCGATTACATAGACCTTTACTTCTTGCATAACCCCGAGGAACAGCTCCTCTTCATGGAAAGAGAAAAGTTCCTGGACAAGCTGAGGGAGTGCTTTGAGGTCCTTGAGAGGAAAACGGAAGAGGGGAGGCTGAAATATTACGGGCTCGCCACCTGGCACGGTTTCAGAGTTCCGAGGGGGACAAGGCAGCACCTTGACCTTGTGGAGATACTGAGGGTGGCGGAGGAGGTGGGCGGTAAAAGTCATCACTTTAAGTTTATCCAGCTCCCTTACAACCTCGGTATGCATGAAGCCTTCTCTTTGAAAAACCAGAACCTTAACGGTAAGGAGCTCTCTACCCTGGAGGCCTGTAGGGACCTCGGTATCTACGTCTACACAAGTGCATCCCTCTACCAGGGAAACGTGATAGGACGGGTTCCAAAAAAGCTCAAGGAGAGGTTCGGTCTTGAGAAGGATGTCCACGTGGCTCTGCAGTTTGTCAGGAGCACCCCCGGGGTCGGGACGGCCCTCGTTGGCATGAGCAGGGTTGAGCATCTTGAGGAGAACTTAGGTATAGAGGAGGTTGAACCTTTAACGGAGGAAGAATTTTTGTCGCTCTTCAAATAACTTCTAATCCCCCTT
>JAJRQX010000118.1 GCA_024280065.1 Aquificota bacterium | reverse complement strand
GTTCCTCACAAAGACACGTTTTGACAGCTCCTTCTGGACAGCCTACATGAGGGTGAACAGGAAGTTCGCCAAAACGGTCCTTGAATCCTACGTCCCCGGGTCCAAGATCTTGGTGAACGACTATCACTTAGCTCTCGTTCCTAAGATACTGAGGGAGGCGGGCGTCTCGGATCCCATATACCTCTTCTGGCACATACCCTTTCCGCCTTACTTCATGATGAGATTCCTGCCCTCCAGGAGGGAGATACTTGAGGGTATGTTAGGAGCGGACGTTATAGGCTTTCACACACAACACTATGTTGAAAACTTTCTTGAGTGCGTGAGGGAGATACTGGGAGCCTTTTCGGATAACAACACGGTTTACTGGAACGGCAGGAGGATAGAGGTTAGGGCGGTCCCCATAGGTATAGACGCGGAGAGGTGGGAAAGGCTCGCGAGGGACCCGAGGGCGGTCAGGTACGCTCTGAACCTCAGGAAACGTATGGGGGTTGAGTTCGTGGGTGTTGGTGTTGACAGGCTTGACTACACGAAGGGCCTTGAGGAGAAGTTCAGGGGTATAGGCAGGTTCTTTGAGAAGTATCCTTCCTTCAGGGGAAGGGTTTCCTTCGTCCAGATAGCTGCACCTACCAGGACCAAGCTTGAGGAGTACGTGGACATAAAGAGGAGGACCGACGAGATAGTCGGCATGATAGAGGGGAGGTTCGGGGAGCCCGGCTGGGTTCCAATCTACTACTACTACAAGAACTACTCGGATGAGAGGCTCGTCTCACTATACATGATGGCGGACTTCGCCCTCGTGACACCCCTGATAGACGGACTGAACCTGGTCTCCAAGGAGTATGTAGCGTCCAAGCTGGACGAGGACGGTGTCCTCATAATAAGTGAGTTCGCAGGGGCGAGTCTCCAGCTGAGGGAGGGGGCCATAATAGTGAACCCCTTTGACGAGGACGAGATGGCGGAGGCCATCTACATGGCCCTGAAGATGAAGAGGCCGGAGAGGAGGGAGAGGATGAGGGCTATGAGATCGGTAGTTAAGGAGAAGGATATAAGGTGGTGGCTGAAGGAGTTTCTAAAGGATGTATCTGCTTAGCTCCTCGTCCTTGACTATCTCACCCAGCTTTGCCCTCACGAACTTGGCGTCTATGATGATGTACTGACCCGCCATCTCGGGGGCGTTGAAGGATATGTCCTCCAAGAGCTTCTCCATTACGGTATGGAGCCTCCTCGCCCCTATGTTCTCCGTCCTGTTGTTTATCTCCTCGGATACCCTCGCTATCTCCTCTATGGCGTCATCGGTGAACTCTATCTGGACGCCTTCCGTCTTCAGAAGCTCCGCATACTGCTTGGTGAGGGCGTTCTCGGGTTCGGTGAGTATCCTGACAAAGTCTTCCTTTGTCAGGGGCTTCAGCTCAACCCTTATCGGGAACCTACCCTGAAGCTCGGGTATAAGATCGGAAGGCTTCGCCATGTGGAAAGCTCCCGCACCTATGAAGAGTATGTGGTCCGTCTTCACGGGTCCGTATTTGGTGTTCACCGTCGTTCCCTCAAGAATCGGGAGGAGGTCCCTCTGGACACCCTCCCTTGATACTCCAGGTCCAGCTCCCGGCGTCTTTATGGCTATCTTGTCTATCTCGTCTATGAAGATGATCCCGAAGTTCTCAGCCCTGTATATGGCTTCCCTCGCCACCTCCTCTCTGTCTATCAGCTTCTCCGCCTCTTCCTGCTCAAGGATGTGAAGTGCCTCCTTGACCCTCACCTTCCTCCTCTTCTTGGTGGGCATGAGGTTTGAAAACATTTCCCTGAGCTGGTTCTCAAGCTCCTCAAGGCCCGGAGGTCCAGCTATACCCACCATGGGAACGACCTTCTCCTGGACGTCTATCTCTATAACCTTGTCGTCCAGGTCCCCGTTCCTCAGCTTCTCCCTTATCTCCTCACGCTTTGATGCACTCGGAACCTCCCTTATGCCGAAGCTGGTGAACTGTTGAGGAATCAAGTAGTCTATTATCCTCTCCTCCGCAAGCCTCCTCGCCCTCTCTCTCACCCTCTCCATGTATTCCCTCTTAACCATCTGGTAGGAAACCTCAACCAGCTCCCTTACCATGGACTCAACGTCCCTGCCTACGTAACCCACCTCGGTGTATTTGGTTGCCTCAACCTTCACGAAGGGTGCCTTTATGAGACCGGCGAGTCTCCTCGCTATCTCGGTCTTCCCGACGCCCGTAGGTCCTATCATGAGTATGTTCTTGGGGGCCACCTCGTCCCTTATGTATTCGGGGAGCCTCTGTCTTCTCCACCTGTTCCTTAAAGCTATAGCCACAGCCCTCTTAGCCTCCTCCTGTCCTACCACATACTTGTTCAGCTCCTCAACTATCCTCTTGGGGGTGAGGTCTTCCAGAAGCTCAGACAGAGACTTCGTCATCGTCTATACCTCTCGTTGACAGTTCACGGGGTGTGCTCCTGACGATCTCCTCAAGGAAGCTGTCTATGTCATCGGGGAACTTCTCAAACTCAAAAGGAACCGGGAAGAACCTTTCAACCAGCTCAACGGGCGGGTTGCCGTAGCCTATGGCGGGAACCACCTTCTTAGCTCCCCTCCTTGCAGCCTCCCTGTAGGCTATCCTGTATCCCTCCCTCAGAGCGGTCTCTATGTCCCTGAACCTCTCTATCTCATCACCGAGTTCGTAGAGGACTATGTCATAGGTTGTCCTCCTGAATCTCTCCCAGTCCTTTATGCCCACTATGTAGTTCTTCCCGGACCACTCCTTAAGCTCCACGGACTTAAGGTTGCCCAGCTTGAAGGACAGTATGTAGTAGTCTATAAGCTGTCTGTCCGCGTAGACGTCAAGGAAGAAGAAGAACTCCATAACACCTCCTCAAGGTTAATAATATACATGACGGCCCTGCTGTTCTGCTATAATGTATTTTCCCGTGGAGGACCCCATGAACGAATTTGAGAAACTCCTGAACGAAGCCCTCCCTCAAGAGGAAGACTTCCGAAAGGGCAAGGTCGTAAGTGGTAAGGTCGTTAAGGTTGACGATAGGTTCATCTACGTGGACATAGGCTACAAGGTGGAGGGGGTGATCCCGAGGGAGGAGCTACCCGAGGCCAAGGAGGGGGAGGAGATCCAGGCGGTCATAGTGAGGATATCGCCGGGCCTTGAGAATCCGATTCTCTCTTACAGGGTTATAGCTGAGAAAAAGGAGCTGGACAAACTCCAGAAGGCTTACGAGGATGGGAGGGACGTGGTTGCCAAGGTGGAGAGGAAGACGAAAGGGGGCTTCATCGTTGACGTTGAAGGTGTTAAGGCCTTCATGCCCTCCTCGGAGGCGGGGAAGAAGATCACGGTTGGCAAGCCTATCAGGGTGAAGATCCTTGAGATATCCGTCCAGAAGAACAGGCCCAGGGTCGTTGTTTCCCACAGGGCTTACGTTGAGGAGGAGAGGGAGAGGAGGAAGCAGGAGCTACTGAGGACCTTAAAGAAGGGTGATGTAGTTGAGGGCAGGGTGATAAAGATAGACCCGAACAAGGGCATAACCCTGCTCATAGACGGTGCCCTGAGGGCTTTCCTTCCGAAGGAGGAGCTTTCCTGGGGAAGGGACAGGAACCCCTATAACTATGCGGAGGTGGACGAGACCCTTAAGGTGAAGGTCAAGAAGAAGTCAAAGGACAAGGAGTTTCTGATAGTCTCCCTCAGGGAGATGAAGGAAAACCCGTGGGAGAAGTTCCTTAAAAACCACAAAGTCGGCGATACCATAGAGGCCAAGGTGGTGCAGACGGGCCCCAAGGGCGTGGTGGTGGATATAGACGAGGGTGTTGAGGGCTACGTTCCTCCCGATGAGGTCAGTTGGGACGGCTCAGAACCTTCAAAGGGTGAGATCGTTAAGCTCAAGATACTCAAGTTAGAACCTAAGAGACGCAGGGTGATCCTCAGCATAAAGCAGACCCTACCTAAGCCCTGGGAGGAGTATCTGAAGGAGAACCCGCCGGGGACGAGGATAAAGGGTAGGATACTGAAGATAGAGGGTAGTAAGGCCATAGTGGACATAGGTGATGGAAAGTTGAAGGGTATCATCCACAGGAGCGACCTCTCCTGGACCAAGCCCAGGAGGGTTGAGGAGGTCCTGAAAGAGGGAGAGGAGAGGGAGTTCGTTATCCTCGGAACGGACGGAAGGTTCATAAAGCTGGGCATAAAACAGCTAACCCCAAACCCGTGGGAAACCATAAAGGAGAAGTATAAGGTAGGAGACACCCTCAGGCTTAAGGTGAAGGAGGTGTTCCCCTTCGGAGCCTTCATGGAGCTTCCAGAGGGAGCGGAAGGGTTACTTCCCTTCTCGGAGGTCCCCAGAGACGTCAGGATAGAGGCGGGTAAGGAGTATGAGGTCAGGATAATAGACTTAGACCCTAATGAGGAGAAGATAACCTTCTCCATAAAGGCACTGAGAGGTGAGGAAGCTCCCAAGGAGGAGGTTCAGGCGGAGGAGGTCCACACAGGCGGGTTCAAGCTTGGGGAGATCCTGAAGAAGAAGTGGAAGATGTAAAAGTTGTGTATACTTTAAGTATGCTCCCTTGCCGTCCGGAGACTTGAGATGACCAAAAAGGACATAGCTAACTCTGTGTATGAGAGGTGCAACAGCGAGCTGAAGATAACCAAGAAGGAGGTTTATGAAATAGTCTCCGAGATATTCAGGATAATGGAGGAGACCCTCCAGAGAGGGGAGAAGGTTCAGATATCGGGCTTCGGAACCTTCATAGTGAAGATGAGGAAGGGTAAGGTCGGGAGGAACCCCAGGACCGGCGAGGAGGTCCCCGTCCCGGACAGGAAGGTGATAATCTTCAAACCTTCAAAGAAGCTCCTTGAACTCGCCCAGCTCAAGCTTAAGAAAGTATAATAAATAAATGAACGGGGTGTAGCGCAGGTGGTAGCGCGCTGGCATGGGGGGCCAGAGGTCGCCGGTTCAAGTCCGGTCACCCCGATTTTTTTTATGCCTACAGGGAGGTGAGGTATGGTCATTGAGGTCAAACCTGTTGAGGTGGATGCGGAGTCCCTGGTAACAAGGGTCTTCCTCAAGGCGATAGACCTCCTCGGTGGTCTCCAGAAGCTTGCGGAGTACAGGACCCTCACCTGGTTACCCTCCTTAGCGAGGGCATCCTTCGCGGTGGTCCTGAGGGAGGAATACTTCAAGACTGAGGAGGAGATAGCTCAGGTGGTAGGTCTGACCAAACAGACGGTCAGGAACATAATGAGGGCTGACCCGGAGATGGCTATGTATAAGATAAAGCACATTGACGAGCTGACCCAGGAAGAGAAGAAGGAGCTCAGGGTTCACACCGCGGGGGGTATAGCCAAGCTTGCCTACAAGCTGGTGAAGGAGGGTCATGAGGAGCCGAATCTGTTCCTTGAGTTCTGCACCCAGACAGCCCAAGCCCTTGACATACCCTGGGCTTACATGGTCCTGAAGAGGATAAAGGGAACCTCCTTCCCGATAAACTCACCTGAGGACATAAAGAAGAAGATCGCTGGTGTCATGATAAGGGGGAGGAGAGCGGAGGAGGTGGTTGAGGAGATAGACTACCCCATAAAGAACCCCGCGGAGCTTCTCCACAGGATAAAGGAGAACTTGAAGATGCACGGCATAGATTAACTGAATGGGCCGTATAGCCCTCATAGTCCTCATCCTGGTAACCGGTTACTTCACCTTTCTGAAACCTTACCTCATCCTTAAGAGGGTCCTATTCGGGCTTGAGGGGCTGAAGATAAGCCTGTCACCTCTTACAGTAAAGGCGGACACAGCCTACCTATACTCACCTGTCTCAGGTGGGTACAGCTTCGTCGGTCTTGGAGGGTTCTGGCTGTCCTACGACGGTACTCTCAGGATCAGAGCTGAGGAGGTGATCCTGATAACCCTGAGAGAGAAGGGAACCCCGGAGGGGAGAAGGAGACCTCCCACATTCCCGATACCCGGATTTCTCAGGAGAGCTGACATCAGCCTGGACAACCTTTACATCACCTCCGTGGGAGGGGGACACCTATGGGTTCACGTAAAGGATCTGAGGCTTAAGGAAGGTTTCTTAAAGCTTAGGTCCGTCCTGCACGTGAACGGAAGGCCCGTTGTGGTGGACGTAAAGGAGGTGAGGCTCCTGTCAAAGGGGGCGGTCATCAGAAGTGCGAGCATACTATCCGATGACTTCAGCTTCAGCATAAAGGGCTTCCTCTCGGAAAGAGGAAGGGGGACGTTCACTGTAGACGGGAGGGTGAAACCCGTTGAGTGGAGAAACTACCTCGTGGATCGGGTGAGGGTCTCTGGGACCGGAGAGCTCACATACACACACCTGAAGGCGGACCTTGAGATCTTCACCAAGAAGGTCGTCATCAAGGGCAGGAGGGATTTCAGGAACGTCAGGGGCAGAGCCTACCTTGAGGTTAGGTTCGGCAAGGATGTGATCGCCAGCGGAAGTATCTGGGGGGAGGATTTTTCGGCTAGCTATAAGCTGACCCTGATGCCCGATAGGGTTTTAGACTTGAAGGTCCACAGACTTACGGTGGACGAAAGGCTCCTCGGCTTCAGGGAACCCCTGAGGGCTGAAGTATGGGGAGATGTGGTCTTAAACAGGGATAAAGGAAGAGTCTTGGCCAGTTTGCATTCTGGGAGGATCCTGTTCAGGGATACAGCTTTCCAAAGAGGTTTCCTGTTCCTTGATTACAGCTACAGGGACAGGAGCGGTTTCCTGAGCTTAAGCGTTGAAGGACCTGGGCGTGTGGACGTTGAGGGTGATATAAAAGGGAGATCCTTCTCCGGGCGGGTGTCCCTGTCCGAATTCCCCCTTAGTAAGGGAGACGTATCCCTTCTACTGTCCTACAGGGGAGGTGTTGCCTACAGGGAAGGGAGCCTGGAACTCGTGGGAAGCGGTTCTTTTTCCAACCTCCTGTGGAGGGGCATCAGCCTGGGAGGGGGTACCTACAGGGTGGTCTTCACAGGCGGCAGAGTTTTCATGACCTTTCATGGAGAAGGTTTCAGAGGGAGTTTGAAGGGCAGGCCAGTTGAGAGCGTAAGGGCGGAGGTTCGGCTTGAGGGTTTTGATGTCGTAGTCGGAGGGGCAAGGTTGTTTGTGAGCAGGGGAAGGGTTGAGGTAGTCAGGGAGAGGAGCTTTACGAGTGCAGGGATCAGCATCCACTCGGGACGCATCTTCAAGGACCCGGTTGAGGTGGCCGTCTCCGGAACCCTTCTTCTTACCCTCAGAGGAAGAGAGAGAGGTGGAGAGTTCAGCTTCAGCATAGCGGACCTTAAGGTGAGGGGGAGGAGCTTAGGCGGTGGGAGCGTCAGAGGTAAACTTGAGGGGGATAGCCTGACGGGAACCTTAACGATAGAGCGTGTGGGTGAAGGGACCTTCAGGGCAAACATTGGGGAGAGAAGTGTCTTCGCCGAGGGAAGTCTAAGATACGGAGGCTTTGAGGGAAGGGTACAGGTCAAGGCCGGTCCCGGGAGAGCCGAGTTCTGGACTGAAGGTGTCTACAGGATCGCAGGGAGGGATGTGCCTGTGCGTCTTGAAGGAATATACGTGGAGGACAACCTAACCTTATACATCAAGCCTGTCAGGAGGAGGGAAGGTGTTGTAGAGTTAGCCTTCGGCGGGCTTGAGGTGAAAGGAGAGAGCTCCTGTTCAACGGAGCGAAGGTCAGGCTTCTCGGTGAGGAGCTCGTCACGGTAAGCAGGTCCGAAGGCTACGTTAACCTGAGTGAAGGTTCTGCGGGCATAAACTTGCCCTATAGGGGAGGCCTTGAGGGTGAGGTGAACCTTAAACTTAAGGGAGGGGAACTTCTCTTCTCCTCCAGGGGTAAGGCGGACCTGAGGAAGATCTCCTTCTTGGCTGCATCCCTCCTGGGTGGCAGGGCGGAGGGTGGGCTGACCTACAGGGTTGACCTACGCAGAAGCAGGATCTACGCCCACGCCGAAACGGAGCCAGGTTCCGTCCTCTACTCCAGGTTCCTTTCGGTTCCCATGAACCTGAACCTTGAGCTGGAAGCAGAAGGGAGGTCCATGGCAGCCTTTCTGAGTCTCTGGAGTGAAGGGAGAGGTCTTACTGCAAACTTAGGAACGGGAGACCTCAGGAACTACTACCTCTACCTGATAGCAAAGGAACTTCCCGTAACATACAGAACGGACGCGATGAAAATGGACCTGAGGGTTTCAGGAAACGGCTGGCTTGAGGTTAAGGACCTCAAGGAGGGTAACCTGCGTATGGACCTCAAATTCAACGGGGAGATAAGGGTTACCAAAACCGGGAGAAGAAAGGCAAGGAGAAAGCTACCTCCCGTCAGGATACATGTCAACTTCAGGTCTGACAGACCTGTAAAGGTAAGACTCCCGGAAGGTTATGTATACGCCCACATCAAAGGTGAGGCCACGGGAACCCTGGCAGATCCTACCTACAGGCTTGAGGTCCTCATGGTATCAGGAGAGCTCACCTACTTCGGAAGGACCTTCTACATCAGGAGCGGTAAACTGACGGTCCTCAGAACCCCGGAAGAGGACAGGAGAACCATTGAGGTGGACCTCGTGAACCCGGGCGACGATCTCAACATCCACATAAGCCTCAGAGGAGACCCCTCAGACCCGGACATCATAGTCTGGTCCGAACCACCCAAAGACGTTGGGGAGATAATTACCCGCCTGATCGGGGG
>JAJRQX010000117.1 GCA_024280065.1 Aquificota bacterium | reverse complement strand
TTCTCCATTATCAGCTCAACCGGGAGGGTCATGCCGCCGTAAACCCTAGGCCCATCAACAACTATACCGCTGTTAGGTATGACCGCCTTTACCTCCTTGGCGAGCCACCCGACTATGTTGTGCTCCGGAACTATAACAGCCTTGGCATTCTTCAGGATCTCCTTTATCTCCTGTGCAGGGAAGGGTCTTATGGACTTGACCTTAACGAGGCCCACGTTCAGGCCTTCCATCTCCGCATATCTCTGAGCTTCCCTTCCCTGGGCAGCGGCACACCCTGAGGCTACTATGAAGACCTCAGCGTCCGGGTTTACCACCTCAACGAGACCGCCGAGGTAGTGCTTTATCCACTTCCTCGCCCTCTCGTTCGCTGACCATATCTCCTGTTGCCAGACAGCGTGGATAAGGTAGCTCATGAAGTTGGACTTCTGAACAGGAGCATCCCTCTGTATCCTGGCCGGAGGTATCTCACAGTCCGTAGGCGGGACGGGAGCTTTGTAGGGGTCCCTGGGCGGGAGCTTCATGTCCTCGGGAGGAAGCTCAACGTATCCCTTAGCGTGGGTTACAAAGAAACCTTCCGTACACACCGCAACCGGTATGTAAACGTCAACCTTTTCGGATATGACGAAGCCAGCGAGGGTGAAGTCAAACACATCCTGCTGGTTCTCCGCATGGAGGACTATCATACCGCAGTTTAGGAGATAGGATATCTCAACGTTGTCAGGCTGTATTGAAAGGGGAGCGTTCACGACTCTGGTCATAACCCCTAAAACCGCTGGTATCCTATGTCCAGGCCAGGAAACTATCGCTTCAAGACCCCTCAGGAGACCGGGTCCCGAGGTAGCGCTAAAGGCCCTAGCTCCACCCCTTACAGCTCCCGCTATCGCTGACATTGCACCGTATTCCTCTTCCGCCCTGTAGTAATCCTTGACGTAACCTTGAGCGTACAGGTCTCCGACGAGGTGCATCGTCTCGGACTGGGGCGTTATAGGGTAGGCTATGGCTATATCAACGTTCGCCCTCTTTATAGCCTCCGCGAAAGCTTGTGATCCCGTGATGAACTTCCTCTCCCTAGGAGCTTCAAGTATAAGGTATTCAGGATCCACTACCTTCTGCTCAGGCTTCTGCTGTGCCATGGCACACCTCCTTACTCGGTCTCTTCAACGACCTCGCCCCTCCTGGGTATAAGAAGGGCGGCGTACTCACCAAAGTCAAGCGGCGAAACGGTGGTCCACTCTTCCTTCGGCAGGGAGGGGTTCTCGGGAGGTGGTTTGGGCTCCCATTCTATACCGAGTTCCTTCCTGACCTGGATGAGGACCTCTTTGAACTTCCTTATCTCCTCGGCGTGGACATCCCTGAGGGATACCATGGCGTCCTCGTGGCCCATCTCCGCACACAGGGCTATTGTGAAGCAGTTTGTCCCCGCCCTTATCATCCTTAAGGAGAGGTTCGCGTAGTGACAGTGAACACCTACGAATATGCAGGCCTCTATCTTGTTGTGCAGGATCGTGAGGTTCGGGTGGTTCGGGTTTATCTCGGCTTCAGGGTCTATCTTGGGATACTTGGGTCTGTAGTCTGGCATCGGTATTATCCTGCAGTTGGGGATCTCCGCGGCAAGTTCAAGGACAGCTTTGGCCTTCTCCATAGCGGATGCGTTCCATCCCCAGAGGACTAAGGGTCCCGGGAATATGGTCGGGTTTCTCCTTGTGAGCATAGCTTTGGCAGCTTCCCTCATAGCGACCTCTTCGTCCACTATCTCTCCGTAAAGCAAGGCCTTGCCAGGCGGAGGCAGGTCTACACCCAAGAAGGCTGCCGGCTCAGGTTTGTAACCAGCCGGTCCTGGAGTTATTATCTTGCCCTCTTCCATAGAAAGACCTCCGCTATCTTTTAAAAGGGTAATCTAAATGTATAAGGAAGTTCTTATATTGTCAAGTTGTCAGATATGAGCTATGTCAAAAATTTAAAACATCGTTTTAGTAATCAAACGTAGACCACGTCAAACTTTATCCTCTCCGAGCGCTTAAGCTCCTTGGCTATCTCAAGGAAGAGGTCTCCAGCCTCCTTAACCGACTCAAAGAAACCAACCCTGAGTGAACCGGTCGTTATGGCGAAAGGCCTGTCCTCTTTACCCTTTATCCTGTATCTTGGTCTGTCCGCAGGATATATGTCCGCGAAGTAGTTGATAGGGTCCAAGTAGGCGACGAACTTACCTGCACTCGGGACAGGTTCAAGCATTGACCTTATACCATCAACGATCTCTTTAACGCTACCGCTGAGGTCCACCTCGGAGCAGACCTTAGATAGGGGAACACCGAACCAGTTCAGATCCCTGTCCGCCTCAAGTATGTAGAGATCCCTGCCTTCCGCTTTCTCGCACAGAACCTTAAGAACCTTCCCCCACATGGGGGGATATTATACACTCTTTATGGCTTCAAGGAGGCACTCCCTCATAAGGTCCTCGGAAGGGTTACCTACGTCAACTATGATGTCAAAGTCCTTCCCGAAACCTTTGTCCCTCAGCCTCTTCATGAGAAGCCTGTAAACGTTCTTTAGCCCTTCCTTCATGGGTATACCTTCCTTGAAGATATAGAGCTCTTCGTCTTCTCTGTAGAAGTTTATGCCGTAATCCTCGGGGTTCTCTATCTCAAAGTCAACACCGAGGGCATAGGCCTTGCCGTAGTTGACCGCACTCTCCTCGGGCAGGTAATGTCTGGCGTAGCAGTTGTAAGCCACCTCTCCGAAGAGGCTCTCGTCGGAGGGCACCGCAACGATGTACAGGGCGCCCTCCTCTAATGCCTCTCCCTTCTCGTTCCTGCCCCTCAGCTGTATGAAGTAGGTCCAGGACCTCATGGAGCCACCCAGTTGTCCTTAGCTATAAGTTCAGCAGGCTCAACCTTTTCCTGAACCTTCTGGGATATCTTGTAGGAACAGAACTCTGGACCGCACATGGAGCAGAACTTGGCGGTCTTATACCCTTCCTGAGGCAGTGTCTCATCGTGGTAAGCCCTGGCAGTCTCCGGATCCAAGGAAAGCTCAAACTGCCTGTTCCAATCAAAGGCATACCTGGCCTTAGACATCTCAAGGTCCCAGTCTCTTGCTCCCGGCCAGAACTTAGCTATGTCAGCAGCGTGGGCGGCTATCTTGTAGGCTATGACGCCTTGTTTGACGTCCTCTATGTTGGGAAGGCCAAGATGTTCTTTGGGTGTTATGTAGCAGAGCATAGACGCTCCCGTCCAGCCTGCTATAGCCGCTCCTATGGCTGAACCTATGTGGTCGTAGCCCGGTGCAACGTCAAGGACTAAGGGTCCGAGGACGTAAAAAGGAGCTTCATGGCACCAGATCTGCTGTATCCTCATGTTGAACTCAACCTGGTGCAGAGGAACGTGGCCGGGACCCTCAACCATAACCTGGACATCGTGTTTCCAGGCCCTTTCTGTGAGCTCACCTAAAATTTTAAGCTCTGCGAGCTGGGCCTCGTCGGAAGCATCCTCTATACAGCCAGGCCTGAGGGCATCCCCCAGGGAGAAGGAGACGTCATACTTTTTGAATATCTCACATATCTTGTCAAAGTGCTCATAGAGTGGGTTTTGTTTGCCATGCTCCGTCATCCACTGGGCGATGATCGCTCCACCCCTTGAGACTATACCCATCACCCTGTGCTGGACTAAGGGTAGGTGCTCCCTCAGTATGCCTGCGTGTATGGTCATGTAGGAAACACCTTGGCGAGCCTGCTCCTCTATGACATCAAGGATCAGGTCAACCGTCAGCTTCTTTACATCTCCCTTGGCCTCCTTCCAGGCCTCGTATATGGGGACCGTTCCAACGGGGACGGTGCTCACTTTGATGATAGCCTCCCTCGTCTCTTTAATAGCCTCTCCTGTTGAGAGGTCCATTATGGTGTCAGCCCCGTATTTCATCGCAACCTTTGCCTTTTCAACCTCCGTGGGTATGTCGGAGGCAAGGCCAGAGTTCCCTATGTTGGCGTTCACCTTGACTCTTGAGTTTACACCTATGCACATGGGTTCTAAGTGTAGGTGGTTTATGTTGGCGGGTATTATCATCCTGCCGCGAGCAACCTCCTGACGGACGAACTCCGGATGAAGCCCTTCCCTCCTTGCGACATACTCCATCTCTTCGGTAATTATGCCTTGACGGGCAAGGTGCATCTGGGTTTTATTCTTAAACTTCCTTCTCTTCTCAACCCATTCCGCTCTCAGCATGATCCTTCCTCCTTAAAGGAGAGATGTTTAAAAAATTAATAACCCTATTCCCGACTAACAATATGATTTTTATCCCTCAAAACGGGAGGGGGAAAAGGTGTCAATATACCTTGACCTGACACCTTTCTGGATGAGGTCCAGGGCTATCCTGCCTCCCATGGGAGCCCAGAGTATCCCGTTCCTGTAGTGGCCCACGAGGATAAGGTAGTTCTCTCCAGCTTCAAAGATAGGCTTACCGTCCGGCGTTCCAGGCCTGAAGCCTACCTTTATATCCTGCACTTCAGCCTCCCCAAGGGAAGGCATGACCCTGAGGGCTCCCTCTATGAGGCTTCCCACACCCTTAAGTGTGTTCCGTGTGTCAAAGCCCGCGTCCTCTGAGGTCGCTCCTATCAGCAGAAAACCCTCCTTAGGGATTATGTAGGACACCTGGGAGTAGCAGACCCTTTTAGGTTCAGGGCCCTTGACCTTAAGTATCTGGCCCTTAACGGGGAAGACGGGTA
>JAJRQX010000116.1 GCA_024280065.1 Aquificota bacterium | reverse complement strand
CGACCTCATTGGGTATGGACCCGAGGTCTGGGAGAAAGCCATTTTCCTCCTTAAGGGGGACCATGTATGGCTGACCTCCTGCGAATATGGTCCCTATCCTGTAAACCGGGTAGGCTGGATCAGGGCAGAGTACGATGTCCCCGGGGTTCACGAAGGCGAGCGGGAAGTGGGCTATACCCTCCTTAGAACCTATCAGGGCTATCACCTCCCTGTCCGGGTCAAGGTCTATCCCGAACCTCCTCCTGTACCAGTTGGCTACCGCTTCCCTGAAGGCCTTCATGCCCACGTAGGAGGGATATCTGTGGTTCTCGGGTTTCTCCGCAGCCCTCTTTAGAGCCTCCACTATGGGTTCAGGTGTAGGGAGGTCCGGATCACCGACCCCGAGGTCTATCACGTCCACACCTTCCTCTATCTTCTCCTGCTTCTTCCTGTCAAGCTCAGCAAACAGGTAAGGTGGGAGAGTCTTCAGCCTCTCCGCAAGCTCAAAGGCCATCTCTGACCTCCCGAGTGAAATGTCTAATTATTATCTCACCTGTTCTACTCTCACGCTGTCCCTTCCGTCATACCTCGGGCTGAAGTTGGCAAGGAGGACGGATACAACAGAGGTGTTGGTGTAAAAGTGGACCTTTCCCTTCGGTATGAAGGCTACGTCTCCTTCCTTTAACTTCTCCTTCCTCCCGTCCAAGTATAGCTCCCCGTGTCCTTTAAGGACGAGGAAGGTAAGGTCATGCTCCGCATGGTAATGGGGGACCTCAGCGGTCCTTATGAAGACGAGGAGCTGTGTTAGATTTTCCGTCTCGTTCAGCTTTACAACCTCTATCTCTTTGACCTTCTCCTCTTTCTCCCTTATGATCCCGGAGATGTCCCTCAGACCTTCGGGGCTAAAGACCTTCATAACCCACCTCCCGTGCATTAGATTATATCCCTATGGAACTTATCCTCTCTGGAGGCTGGTTGGGTAAAGAAGGCCTCTGGAAGGCCGAGGTATCCGAACCCCTCCTCCTGGAAAGGATTGAGGACATACCCCTTGACAGGAACATATTTTTGATATGCTCATATGATCTTGCCGGAGACACACTTGAGCTGAGTATCAAGGAGAGGGGTCTACCTGGGATCATCGCGTTTCCTTTAAAAGGCCTCAGTCCCTTTAGGGGATCCGGTGGACCTTTCAGAATAGCACCCTTAGGCATGTCCTTGGACAGGTACGGGTTCACCCGAAGGGTTCTTGATGTTAAAGGATACATAGAGAGGGGAGACGTCTACCAGATAAACCTGACCTCCGAGATCCTCTTCTCCCTTGAGGGGGATCCTCTCAGCCTCTTCCTTGACTTCTTCGGAAGGCAACCCGTCCCGTATGCCTTCTTCCTCAGGTTTGGGGAGATCCTTGTTCTCTCCGGGTCCATGGAGCTCTTCCTTAGGAAGGAAGGGGACCTTATAGTCAGCAGGCCCATAAAGGGAACGGGCAGTACACCGGAGGAGATCATGTCCAAGGAAAAGGAGAAGGCGGAGAACCTGATGATAACGGACATGGTGAGGAACGACCTCAGCAGGGTGGCGGAGGTGGGGACAGTCAGGGTTGTGGACCTCTTCAGGGTGGAGAGGTTCTCAACCCTGTGCCAGATGCACTCAACTGTTGTCGCAAAGACGGATAGACCTCTTCCCGAAATACTCAAAAGCACATTCCCGCCCGCCTCCGTGACAGGTGCACCTAAGAGGAGGGCGGTTGAGCTGATAGACTTGCTTGAACCCCACGCGAGGGGTTACTACTGCGGGACCGCCGGAATATACTTGAAGGGAGGAGACTTTACCTTAAGCGTTCTGATAAGGACAGCCTATGGAACAGGCGATACCTTAAGCTACTTCGCAGGTTGCGGTATAGTCTGGGACTCTGACCCGGAGGGTGAGTTCAGGGAGCTGATCATGAAGGTAAGAGCGTTCTTCCCCGATACAGAAGCCCTCTACCATGCCGGACCTGTGGAGGTTTGTAAGAGACCTGCTTGAGAAGAAGGGTATAGGGCTAACCGAGGAGGAGGTTGGGAGGGTCGTTGCGGATCTGAAGAGATGGACGGAGAGATCCGTACACCCAGGCATGGTCAGGACAGCGGACGGCAGCTACACCTTGATAAGTTCCTTTTACGGCGAGCCCTATCACAGCATCAGCGCTGGGGCGGTGAGCGAGTGTCTCCTTAAGTTCCTGTTTCCTTCAAGGGTCCTTGAGAAGGTCCTCCTTAAAGGGGAGGTCAGGATACTTGATATCGGCTTCGGCCTTGGCTACAACACAGCTGTAGCTTTAGCCGAGATAAGGAAGGTCTCCCCCGAAGCTAAGGTGGAGGTATTCGCCTTAGACCTTGAGGTGCCCGATGACATACCTCCCATGCCCGAGCCATACAGGTCAATTCACGAGGACCTGATTAGGTCCCTTCCCATCTATGAGTCTGAAAACGTCAGGGTGAACCTTATATTGGGAGACGCCAGGAAGACCATTGTGAAACTCGCCGGCATCGGGGCTGATGCGGTCTTCCATGACCCCTTTTCGCCCTTTAAGAACCCTGAACTATGGACGCTTGACTTCCTAAAGCTCATCAGGGAAGCCATCGCACCGGACGGTATCTGGGTATCCTACACCTCCGCTTTACCGGTGAGGAGAGCCCTTCTTGACCTCGGCTTTAAGGTAGGTGAGACAAGGCCTGTGGGACGTAAAAGGGGAGGTACGGTCGCATCCTTAAAGGGTGATGTTCCCCCCCTGCCACCTGAGGAGGAGGATAGGCTGAGAGCTTCCCCCTACAGCGTTCCCTTCAGGGATCCTGCCCTTGACCGGGACAGGTTGAGGATACTCACCGAATACAGGATCACCGTTCTTCTGCGGGAGAAGGAGACCTCCTGAGGACCACAAAGAGGATCACCGCTAGGATGACCATAAGGACGGAAGCCACTTGGTTCCAGGTTAGACCTATACCTTCTATGGGCGGCGTTACCCCCCTGTAGAACTCAAGGGCGAACCTCTCCGCTCCGTACAGGACCATGTAGGCGGTAAAGACCTCTCCATTGAAGCTCTTTCTCCTGAAGAGGAAGAGGAGAACCAGAAATATGATGAAGTTACCACCAGCTTCAAGGATCTGGGTAGGATACAGAGGTATGCCGTAAGGAGCAACCGCTTCCGAGGGAAAGACCACGTAGAAGAAAGGAAACTCTCTCATGAAGTGTATCCCGACGCTGACGTCTTCTACGTTGGGAACGGGTCTTCCGTAGCAGCAACCCGCTGATGTGCATCCGAGCCTCCCTATGGAGTGGGCGAGGGCCAAGGAAGGAGCTGCGACGTCCGCTACCTTCCATAGGTTAAGGGAGTGTCTCTTAACTGCCAGGAGGACACCAAGTATACCCCCTGCGAGGCCTCCGTAGAAGCTTACCCCACCCTTCCAAAGGGCGAAAATATCCCAGAAGCTCTCTATGTCTTCAGGGTGTTCCAGTACAAAGGCTACCCTTGAACCCACGAGGCCGAAAAGGGCTGCGTATATGAAGACCGACTCCGCCTTATCTGAAGGTATTCCCTCCCTCTTTGCGAGCTTCAGGGATAAAAAGTAGGCAACTATGAGACCTAAAGCTACGAGCACTCCGTAGGTGGACACCCTCACACCGAACACCTCTATAAGGGTAGGGAACATCAGGTCTCCACCTCCTCTATAAGAAGTTTAAAGCTCATACCCTCAGTCTCTATGAGGATCTCCCTGAAGTAGCCTCCGGGACCCAAGGGACCGAACCTGATCTTTATGACTTTATTATTTTTTATGTTCCTTACCCTGTACTCAACTAGCCTGCTGTCAACAAAGACTACGGTCCTTTCATATACACCTTCTGTGTATACCATATACCTCTTCCCGCCCTTGCACACCTCTACCTCCTTTCCTAGGAGCACACCGCCGAATATGAGGTTCTCGGGGGGTATGGGGAGGAGGTAGCACCTTCCCTTTAAGCATATGTGCCTCTCGTCAAGTCTGAGGTCCCTCTCCTTTGGAACCTTCACAGTGTATATGCCGTCAAACTTGGCTATCAGGATAGGCATCTTCAAAGGACCGTATTTTAGGGTCCCGTACACCCTGAACTCCTTAGGTGCCCTCTGGAAGGAGTATCCTGTGAAAAGGTCCTTAGGGTCCGGGCACTTGACCGAGGGTCTCCTATCGGACAGGGGTGCACAGGAAACAAGGAACAGGACAAACAGAAATAGCTGTATCATTCTCTCCTTCTTATCCTGACCGCAAACCTGTGAGCCTCAAGCCCTTCCGCCCTTGCCAGGGTCTCAGCAAGGTCAGCTACCCTTTCAAAACCTTCTCTTGAAACATACAGAACGGAGGACCTCTTCACGAAGTCGTATACGCCGAGGGGTGAGAAGAACCTGGCGGTCCCTCCGGTTGGCAGGGTGTGGTTGGGTCCGAGGATGTAGTCTCCGAGGGGCTCTGTGGTGAACTCACCGAGGAAGACAGCTCCTGCGTGCTTTATGTATGGGAGCAAGGACATAGGTTCCCTTGTGATGATCTCAAGGTGTTCGGGGGCTATGTGGTTCGCAACCTCACAGGCCTGAAGGAGGTCCTCAGTTATGAATATGGTCCCGAACCTTTCTATGGACCTCCGGGCTATGTCCCTTCTCGGAAGGTCCGGAAGGATCCTTCCCACCTCCTCCCTGACCCTTCTGGCCAGGTCTTCCGAAGGCGTGATCAGGATAGCTGCAGCCAGTTCGTCGTGCTCAGCCTGGGAGAGGAGATCAGCCGCCACCCAGTCTGGCCTTGCGATCTCGTCCGCTATGATCAGGACCTCAGAAGGCCCGGCTATCATGTCTATGTCAACCGTGCCGAAGAGGATCTTCTTTGCGAGAGCCACGTATACGTTTCCAGGACCCACTATCTTGTCTACCTTAGGGACCTTCTTTGTGCCGAAGGCGAGGGCGGCTATGGCTTGGGCTCCGCCTATCTGGAAGACCCTGCTGACTCCCGATACGTATGCTGCTGCGAGGGTGTATCTGTCTGGCTTTGGTGTAACCATGATCACCTCTTCCACGCCTGCTACCACCGCGGGAACCACGTTCATGAGGACGGTAGAGGGGTAAGCTGCCTTCCCTCCCGGAACATAAACTCCTACCCTCTCAAGGGGTATGACCCTCTGACCGAGTATGATGCCCTCCTCCTCCTTAAGGAAGGACCTCTCAAGCTGTCTCTCGTGGAAGGACCTTATCCTCTCATGGGCTATCTCAAGAGCCTCCTTAACGTCCTCCTCAAGGTCCTCGTAAGCGTTCTCTATCTCCTCAAAAGGGACCTCAAGTGTCTCTTCTGTGAGCTTAACCCCATCAAACCTCTCAGTGAACTCTATGAGGGCCTCATCACCCCTCTCCTTTACCTCTTTCACTATCTCCTTTACTCTCTCCTCATACTCCTCAGTCAGTACCTCCCCCCTCTTCGCCAAGTAGGTTATCCTCTCCTCAGACCTCCAGTCCCTGTTCCTGAGATCAACGATCCTCATGACTCTAAGAATTCTATCAGAGGGTCCTTATATCCATATGCCTTTTGTAAATGGCCCCCACTATACCTAAGCCTATCAGGTTTGCAGTCAGGTTGCTTATGCCGTAGCTCACGAAGGGAAGGGGTGTCCCCTTGGGTGGGATCAGGTTCACAACCATGAGGATGTTCACAACCACGGAAAGGGCTATGTTCAAGGTTATCCCTATAACGACCACCCTGCCGAAGGTGTCCGCCACTTCCCTGGCTACCTTTACAAGCCTCCAGATGAGGACGGAGTAGAGGATAAGCAGAAACAGAACACCCGGAAATCCAAGCTCCTCGCCTATGGTCGCTAAAGCGTAGTCCGTGTCCGCCTGGGTGAGAGGCCCCAGCTTCTGGAGCCCCTTTCCGTAACCCTGACCGAGGAAACCGCCGTTCATGAAGGCTAAGAGAGACTGTATCACCTGATAACCGCTACCGAAGGTGTCCTCAAGGGGGTCCCTCCAGGCCTCTATCCTCCTGTGTATGTAATCTCCACTAAAGGTAAGGATAAAGAAGACCATCACGCCGAAGATCGCTCCCGCGGCCGCGTATATCCTGGGAGAGACACCTCCTATCCACAGCAGGACCCAGGATAAGAAGAGGACGAACACCGCCATGCCCCTGTCCGGCTGTAACATGAGGAGAACCGAGTGGGCTAATACAACGAGGACCGCCCATCCGAAAAACCTGATCCTCGTTATATAGCCCTTCCTTGAAACGTAATAAGCCAAGAAGAGAACTATCATTATCTTTGAAAACTCGGAGGGCTGAACGCTTGAACCTACAAGCCACCTGTCTATGGGCTTGCCGAGAACGGCCTTCTTTATCAGAACCAAAAGGAGCAGAACTAAGGAGAGGATAATACCCCCGTATATGACCTTCTGATTGTTGAGCTTTCTGTAATTCAGGGCGAAGGCGGTGAAGGACATGAGAAGGACACCAAGGAGGAAGGCGATGAGGAACATAACGGGTTTCTTAAGGACCGCCGGGTCAAACCCCTCTATCAGGGAGGGGACGACCCTCACGCTCACCACGTTCAGGAGACCGATCAGGAAGAGGAGAAGGACCGTAAACAGAACAACAGGATCAGGATATAACCTGCGTAGCCTTTCCATCTAAAGGGACTCCCTCTCTATGTCCGCTATGAGATCCAGCCTCTTTCGGTGCCTCCCCCCCTCAAAGGGCGTTTCTATCCAGACCTCTACTATGGACAGTGCGAGTTCCTCACCCAGAACCCTGTCTCCAAGACACAGGATGTTGGCGTCGTTGTGGAGCCTGCTCATTCGGGCCATATACTCGTTCAAGCAGAGGGCAGCCCTTATACCCTTGAACTTGTTGGCTGTTATGGACATACCTATACCGGTTCCGCACACTAAGATACCCCTGTCCGCCTCTCCCCTCTGAACAGCTAAAGCAACGTTCTTTGCAAACAGGGGGTAGTGGGTTGAGTCCTCGGAGTTCGTCCCGAAGTCAATTACTTCATGACCCTTGGCCTTAAGGAACTCTTTTATCCTCTCCTTGAGATGAAACCCCGCGTGGTCCGAACCTATAGCTATCTTCATTCCGACCTTGACTTTTCTTCACTTTTAAAATTATAATTATAATTGTCCTTAATGCCAACCAAGGGAGGGTCATTATGAGACGTTCTGGACTGCTTTTCCAGACGTTCATACTGGGTGTGATCCTCCTCTTGGTAAGCTGCGGTCCTACAGCCCAGCAGGCCAAGACCACCACGGAAGGGGAGTACGCCAAGGAGATGAAGGTCAGAGAGCCAGAGCTCCCCAAGTGTGACAGGCCTATCGGGACGATAGTTGCGAGAGGTTTCAAATGCAAGGCGGCAGCCTGTGTGGGCAACAGGCTGGTCTTCGGTCCTAACTACATGGTTGAGCTCTCCCCGAAGGTCTTAGGTGACGGACTCTCAGACATGCTCGTCACCGCTCTCGTCCAGACGGGTTGCTTTAAGGTCCTTGAGAGGGAGACCCTGAGGGAGATCAAAGAAGAGCTTGAGCTTATGGGGGTCCAGCCGAGACAGACCCTTAAAGGAGCGGACTTCCTGCTCACGGGTGCTATAACCGCCCTTGAGATGAAGGCCTCAGGCGTAGGCGGTGGAGGTATAGTCGTTCCGCTGCCTTTCCTCGGCGGAGCTGGTATTAAAGTCGGGAAGCAGAAGGCCCACATAGCCTTAGACCTCAGGGTGGTCAGGGTGAGTGATGCGGAGATCCTGCTCGCAAGGGCGGTTGAAGGTAAGTCCGAGAGGTGGAGGTTCGGTATAGGGGGCGGTGGCTTATTCGGAAAGGTGTTAGCGGGAGGCTGGTTTGATGTCTTCAGGAACACACCCATGGAGGAGGCCACCAGGGACCTCATATACCACGCTGTGAAGTTGATAGTAAGCGAGCTGAGGAGGTACGGTCCCATAACACCCGCACCGGTTCAGGCAGCACCTGTAAGCACCGCACCCGCTCCCAAGTCTGAAGCCCCTATGGGAGGTGTTAGGAGGGCAAAGGACACCTTCCGGCATGGAGATGTTGTCCTCTTTGAGGAAAACTTCTCTGGGTGTAAAGTTATACCGAGGTCCATGAAGATAGTCAGCGGGACCGCAGAGTGTGTTGAGTTCGGAGGCAAAAAATGGGTTGCGTCCATAAAGGGCTGGACTGTCCTTGAGAAGACCATAAAGGACTGGAACCCCTCAGGGGACTGGGCCCTTGAGATGACACTCCACGTTAAGAACGGCAACGAGCCAGTTCTTCAGGAGATCCAGATGTTCATAGGCAGGGAAAGGTCTCCTGTATCGCTCATATACAGGGCGGACGGTGAGCTTAGGGTGAACGGGAAGCTCCTGCCCAAGGTGAACTCCAACGGTCAAACCCACACTATAGGTCTCGTCAAGAGGGGAGATGTTATCTCCGTTTTCCTTGACGGCGAGAGGTGGGGAACGGTCCCCGTTGACAGCGTTGCGATAAGCAGGCTCAAGGGCAAGATGATACTGAAACTTGGACACGGTGACATAGAGAAAGGGTCCTACGCCTTCGTAACAGGTATAAAGGTGTCCAAATTCTCTAAGTGAGGAGCTTTCTTATAAGCTGGTTAACGAGGCGGGGGTTGGCTTTCCCCCGCGTTTCCCTCATCACCTGACCCACGAAAAAGCCGATCAGCTTCTCCTCGCCCTTCTTGAACCTCTCCACCTCTTCAGGGAACTTAGACAGGACCTCCTCAACCACCTTCCTTATCTGGTCCTCGTCGGTTATCT
>JAJRQX010000115.1 GCA_024280065.1 Aquificota bacterium | reverse complement strand
TCCACCTCACACCCCTTCAGTATGTAAAACCCCCTCGGGTTGTAAACCCTGTTGAGGTCCTCTATGAGTTTCCACTGCTGTCTGTAACGTTCGGGTGTGAGGCCGTTGGCCTGCCTCTAGCTTTGAGAGTGGTCTCCTATCACTATATACTGGTATCCCATCCTGTAGCAGAACTCAACCACCTCCTCAAGAGGGCTCACCCCGTCACTCCAGTCGGTGTGCATGTGAAAGTCTCCCTTTATGTCCTCAGGTTCAACGAGTCTCGGGAGCTTACCCTCCATAGCTAGTTCTATCTCCCCCCAGTTTTCCCTTATCTCGGGTGGTATCCAGTCCATGCCTACTATCCTGTAAACCTCCTCCTCCGTAAGCCCACCCACCTTCTCCTCCGTGTCCGCCCTGAAAACTCCGTATTCGTTGACCTTAAGACCCTTCTCCTTTGCTATGTCCCTTAGCCTTACGTTGTGCTCCTTTGAACCCGTGAAGTACTGGAGAGCAGCTCCCCAGCTTTCGGGGGGAACGGTCCTGAGGTCAGCCTGCCTGCCGTTCCTGAGAACTACGCTTGACTTGGTCTCTCCCCGGACAAGAACTCTCTCAACCTCAGGATAGCTGATGAACCTCTCGTGTATCCTGGGCCAGTCCTTTCTTTCCGCTGAGACCAGTATGTCTATATCACCTATGGTCTCCTTCATCCTCCTCAAGCTCCCCGCAACGGATATCTCCTTTACAGCCTCTTCCTCC
The DNA here is from genome assembly GCA_024280065.1 of Aquificota bacterium. Taxonomy (GTDB): domain Bacteria; phylum Aquificota; class Aquificia; order Aquificales; family Aquificaceae; genus Hydrogenivirga. Next base: position 2,403 of record JAJRQX010000115.1, on the reverse strand, counting down.
TTCATATACCCCACTATCTCCTCCGCTATGGTGTAAGCCTCCATAAGAGGTATCCTCTCCTTAGTGCTCTTCCAGAGCTCTATACCCTTAAGTATGTTCTGGACCTTCTTGGGACCGAAACCCGGAAGTCTCGCAAGGGAGCCGTCCCTCAGGACCCTCAGGAAGTCTTCCTTGGTTCTCACACCGAGCTTCTCATAAGCGACCCTGAGCGTCTTTGGACCCACACCCGGGGCGTCCATAAGCTCAAGGAGGTCCTCCGGAACTTTCTTTCTCAGGTCCTCGTACTTCTTGACCGTGCCTGTCCTCAGGAACTCCTCTATCTTCTGAAGGGTTGAGGTTCCTATCCCGGGAAGTTCTGACAGCTTTCCTTTTCTCCAGAGGTCCTCTATATCCTCCTGTATTCCTGATATCAGCTCCGAAGCCCTCCTGTAGGAGTTCACCCTGTACACGTTGTCCCCAAGGAACTCAAGGATATCCGCTATTTTTTCAAATATCTCCGCCAGCTTCTTGTTTTTCACTCCCATTTCCCTTAAAATTAGTAGACCTGATCCAGGATGTCCAGGAAGATCTCTACCCTCTCTCTGCTGGACCTCTATAAGGAGACCCTCATCTCCAGCACCGACTGTATGAGAAACATTCTCAAAAAGCTCTTGTTCCTTCATGAAAGGTACAATCGGGAGCTCAGCCTCCTTCTCCTTGACGTGGACAACCTGAGGTCCATAAACAGGAACTACGGCTACTCAACAGGAACAGATATATTGCTTCACGTCGCGGACGTCCTGAGCTCCTCCTTAAGGAAGAGCGACGTGGCGGGCAAATACAAGGGAAGTTCTTTCCTCGTCATACTTCCCGAAACGGACCTCTCAGGTGCTACACGTGTGGTTACGAAGCTGAAAAGGAAGCTCTCCCGTATACAGATCGGGAATGTGAGTCCGAGCGTCACCATAGGCGTTGTGAGCTTTCCCAGGGACGGTATGACGACCGACCAGCTTCTTATGAGACTTGAGGAGATCGTGGCCGAGACGAAGAGGAGGTCACCCGGATCTACTGTCTTCGCACCCCCCGCTGACATAAGACCGAGGGCGATAACCCTTTTTGAACTCCTTGACGCCTTCTCGGAGGACAGGATACTCCCCGCCTTCCAGCCAATAGTCAACCTCAAAACGGGTGAGACCTTCGGCTATGAGGTCCTCATGAGGGTAAGGAGGAGGGACGGGACGGTAGTCCCCGCGGGTGAGTTTATAACGCTCCTTGAGAGGACGTCCAAGATCATAATGTTTGAGGAGAGGGTAATAGAAAAGGCCCTCAGGGTAAAGGCTCTAAGAGGACTTGATGGTAAGGTTTTTATAAACCTACCCGCCCTCATATACCAGTTCACACCCAAGAGTGACCTCAAAATAAGGGAGATATACACTACGGTAGTGGAATCGGGAGTGTGTCCCCGCGATGTTGTCTTTGAGATAACGGAGAGGAAGACTATAGCGGACACGGAGAGGCTTTCCGAAGTTGTAGCCCAGCTGAAGTCCCTCGGCTTTAAGGTGGCCCTTGACGACTTCGGCGTTGAGAACTCCTCCATAGAAAAGCTCCTGAAGGTAGACCCCGACTTCGTAAAACTGAACGGCTTTTTCCTGAAGGAGGCAAAGCCGATAACCAGGTGGATAGTTATGAGCCTGAAAAAGGCGGGCTACACCATAATAATGGAGAACCTTGAAACGGATGAGGACATTGATTTTGCGAGGTCTCTCAGGGTAAACCTCGTCCAGGGCTTCAGGATAGGAGAACCGAGAGTGATGGAGGTTGACAACAGTTGAGGAACAACGCACAAAACCGCACAAAGGGTGATGAGACGATGCGGACGGCGAGGATAGGACATTACAGCTTGCCTTCCCTTTTTAAGGATAAACTGTATAACCGCTATGGAGGTAAAAGATGCCTGAGAGCATGACCACAATACAAGCAAGGCTGAAAGTCAAGGGAAAGGAGAAGGAAATACTTGACAACCTCATGAGAAGGTGGTCTTCGTGCATGAGGTTCGCATACAAAAGACTCTTAGAAGGGAAAACAAGGAACGAGCTAAAGAGAGAGCTTCAGGAGATATTCTCCCTTAACTCCCGCTATGTGGATGACGCAATAATGGAAGCCCAAAGCATTATCACACTCTCTAAAGAACTCGGCTTCAAACCTGAAAAGGTCATCTTCGGAGGAAGGGACCTCTTTGAGAAGCTCTCTAAAAAGCACCTGTCCGAGAAAGAAAGAGCTGAGCTGAAGAGAGAGTGGAAGGAAAGAAGGCAGGGGAATCTGTATTCCAGGGGGGATAAGTCTAAGAACGGAAACCTGAACCTGAGGATAGTAAAGGAAGGGGAGAAATATTACCTCAGGGTAAACACAGGAAACAGGAAGTGG
>JAJRQX010000114.1 GCA_024280065.1 Aquificota bacterium | reverse complement strand
GTCTTCCGGGATAGGTAAAGGACCGCACGTCGCAGGTCAATACCGACAGCAGGAACCTTCACCCCGGGGGAGCTCTCATCTATCAGTGCCACCAGCCTGAGATCCGGAAGGGGTACGAGCAGGGAAAGAAAGGTCCCGACGACCACCTTTTCGCCCTGAAGACAGGAGAACCACCCTTCGGTAAGCCTTCTACCGCTCACTCGGGAGTGGATCTCAACCACTTTGTCCCCGAAGGCGTCATTGAAACGGTGTATTAAATCTCCGAGAGCATCTTTGCTTGCAGAGAGTATGAGAGCGGAACCGTCAAGCCCGGAGCAGAGATCTAACAACCGGTCCACAACTTTGGTCAGGTCTCCCCACAGGACCTCACCGCCTCCGAGAGAACTCCTGAAGAACCCAGCCCTCCTGGGAGGGCCTGTTCGTCTCACCTCCTCCCTGATCTCCTCAAGGATGCCTACCTTTAGGAGAGACCTTAATGTCCTGACAGAGAAGCCCAGGTCTCTAACCTCTTCCTCCGAAAGGGTTCCCGCCTCGTCCAGCTTGAGGAGAAGTTCCCTCCTCCTTCTGTCCTTGATCAGCTTCAGTGCTTCGTGAAGGGAGACTCTCAACTTGTATAGTCTGACTTCAAGGTCCGGCCGGACCCACCTGACCTCCCTCAGAAGGAAGCCCTTCTCTATCAGCAGGTTCACAGGTCTTGAGCCGAACCTCTTCCTTAGGGTCTCCAGCCTGACCTCACCCCTTGATCTCACGTAGCGGACCACCTCGGCGGACAGCCTGTCCAGACCTGCCGTGTCCCTGCCCGAAACCCTGACGAACTCCTCCTGATACCAGTCAAAGACCGCAGGAAGGAGCCTGAAGAGGAGAACACCCTTGGGGATAAGGTAGTCTCTGGAGAGGTCATCCAGAAGGTCAAGGTGGTGGGGGAGGATAAGGGGTCCCTCGTCCGGGACCTCAAGTATGTCTCCTTCGGGCTTCCCCTCCCCCTGACCAACGACAACACCGGTAAGACCGCCTCCTGATGTCGTAACTAGAACCCTCCATCCTACACCGGGCCTTCTTCCTGTTCCCGTCCACCTGAACTCCCTTACCCTGCCTCCGGGTAGTATGACCTTAAAGTTCATTGGCCTTTGTTTTTAAGCGCCTTTAGAACTTTGGCATCCAGCTCTACCATCTTCTGGACGTTCCCGGTGTGGGCGAAGGGTATTATCCCCGTTATGGTGGACCCGGGAAACAGTGAGTTCTCCACCACCTCTATGGACATCTCAAAGACCGAGACGTCAAAGGGAACGTCCTCTATCCTCTCCAAAACCTCCCTTGCCGGTCCGTAGCAGGTCAGGCTCTTGTCGGGGGCGAAGATCTGTATAGCGACCCTTCCCGTTTTCCTTATGTTCTCGGCGGTCTTTGCCCTGGAACTGACCGCAAGCCTTAGGGTCCTCTCATCTATAGGATAAACCCAGGTTATAAAGGTCATGTGGATGTTTCCCTCTCCGTCCGCGGTGCCCACAACGACGGGAAAGACACCCAAATCCCTCATGAGGTCTATTAGCTCTCTGGGAAGCATTTTTAAACCTCCTGTTAAAGGGTTTTCAAAGTTAATGATATCAGGTTGCAAGGGTTGTATGACCAGTGGACGTTAATATAATATTTAAGTAGGCGGTCTCTCCCTTACAGAAACTCAAGAACCACAGAAAGGAGGTGGAGAGAATGGGCGGAAAAGTCAGAGTCGCCATAGTGGGAGTAGGGAACTGTGCGAGTTCCTTAGTTCAGGGGATCTACTACTACAAAAAGAAGGGTTCAGTTGACGTGAGCGGTTTAATGCACGAGGATATAGGTGGGTACAAACCCTGGGACATTGAGATAGTTGCCGCCTGGGACATTGATGCAAGGAAGGTGGGCAAGGACGTATCGGAAGCCATATTTGCCCCTCCCAACTGCACGGCGGTCTTTGAACCCGACGTCCCGTACATGGGAGTGAAGGTCAGGATGGGTAAGGTCTTAGACGGTTTCGCTCCGCACATGAAGGACTACCCGGAGGACAGAACCTTTGTCCTGGCGGATGAGAAGGAGGACGAGCTTGAGGATGTAGTGGCGGTTCTGAAGGAGACCCAGGCGGATGTCCTGATCAACTACGTTCCCGTTGGATCCGAACAGGCGGCGAGGTTCTACGCTCAAGCGTGTCTTGAGGCGGGTGTCTCCTTCATAAACGCCATGCCCACCTTCATAGTGTCCGACCCAGAATGGGCCAAGAAGTTTGAGGAGAGGGGTATACCGGTTGTGGGGGACGACATAAAGTCCCAGGTAGGAGCAACCATAGTCCACAGGACCCTCACCCAGCTCTTCATAGACAGGGGTGTGAAGATAGACAGGACATACCAGCTCAACTTCGGCGGAAACACGGACTTCCTTAATATGCTTGCAAGGGAAAGGCTCAAGACCAAGAAGGTCTCAAAGACGGAAGCGGTGACATCTCTGATACCGAACGGCATCAGCTGGGAACAGGTCCACATAGGGCCATCAGACTGGGTTCCCTGGCTCAAGGACAGGAAGATAGCCTACATAAGGCTTGAAGGGAGACTCTTCGGGGATGTGCCAATGTATGTGGAGCTGAAGCTTGACGTTGAGGACTCCCCCAACAGTGCAGGGTCCATGATAGACGCGATCAGATGTGCCAAGCTCGCAAGGGACAGGGGTATAGGTGGACCGCTTTACTCAATAAGTGCCTACACCATGAAGCACCCGCCGATCCAGTATCCCGATTGGCAGGCCAAGAAGATGGTTGAGGAGTTCATCAGGGGTGAAAGAGAGAGATAGTCTGGGGGGCGGGTCTCCCCGTCTCCTTCTCCATGAAGCTGAAGAAGGTCCTGAGTGATCTCATATGTTCGTACTCCAGTCTGTAGTCTATACATTCGGAGAAATAGTTTTCAGGAAGTTTCTCAGGTATATGAACACTTCCCGAACTCAGATCCCGGAAAAAAGCCCTGATGGATTCGGTGATACCCCTGTGCAGTCCCCTGATCTCCTCCTCCGGCGTTTCCCTCCTGACCAGGAAGAGGGCAAAGACGAAGGGAAGACCTGTGTGCCTGAACCACTCCTCCCCGAGGTCGTATATGTAGGGAAACTCTTTCCTTCTCTCAAAGGCCTCGTCCCCTATGACGAGAACCGCCTCCTCCTCCTGAACCACCTCCTCAGGTTCTAAGGAGTAGATCTCCTTAAGTATGTAAAGGAGCAGGTATCTTGATGTGAGGGACCTCGGAGTTATCCTGACCCTCCTGACCTTGTGAATAGGTGTCTTTGAAAGGAGGAGGACCGAGCAGACCCTTCCCCTTGAGGATATGGAAACGTCAGGAAGGACCAGATAGTTCTCCGGATTAAAGAAGTATTCAACTGAGGAGACTATCCCTGCCTGTATCTCACCGCACCTTAGCCTCTTTACGAGATCCGCAGGGTGCCCCTCAACTATATCAAAACCCTCAAGGGAGTAAAAGAGGGGTAAGGTGTTAAGGTAGCTTACCTTACCTATTCGGGCCATTTTCCTAATTTAAACCTTCCTTGACATCTCAACAAACTGATCCAGTTTGCTCTTGGCCCTCCCGCTGTCTACGGACTCCTCGGCAATCTCAAGGGCTGTCCTGAGATCGTCCGTTACACCGCTGGCCACTATGGCGAAGGCGGAGTTTATCAGGACCATGTCCCTCGGGGGTCCCTCCTCACCTTCAAGGACGGAGAGCCCCATCCTGACGCTCTCCTCGGGGTTCTCGGTGCAGACCGCCTTTATCTCCGACCTCTTTATACCTAAGTCCTCCGGTGAGAACTCGTAGACCTTGATCTCACCTTCTTTGAGCTCGCCGATGAGTGTTGGACCGGAAACCGAGATCTCATCTATGCCCTCCATGCCGTGAACCACGAAGGCTCTTTTAACACCTATCTTTGGAAGGACCCTCACCAAAGTTTCAACCAGGCTTCCCGAGAAGACACCGAGGAGCTGCCTCCTTGCCCCAGCCGGGTTTGAGAGGGGGCCCACCAGGTTGAATATGGACCTCACACCCACCTCCCTTCGGGGACCTATGACCCTTTTCATAGCTGGATGGAAGAGGGGGGCGAACATAAAGCCTATACCTATCTCCTCTATCATCAGAGCCACTTTGTCCGCAGGGAGGTCTATACGGGCTCCTACCCTCTCAAGGAAGTCCGCACTTCCGCACCTGGAGGATACGGACCTGTTGCCGTGCTTAGCCACCTTCACCCCAGCTCCCGCCACGACGAAGGCGGTCACCGTGGAGACGTTGAAGGTGCCTGACCTGTCCCCGCCGGTCCCGCAGGTGTCCACTATCTTATCGGGATCGGAAACCTTAACCTTGGTAGCTCTATCCCTGAAGAACTTTGCTGCTCCCACTATCTCTTCAACCGTCTCCCCCTTCATCTTTGTTCCCATTATGAAGGCACCTATCTGG
>JAJRQX010000113.1 GCA_024280065.1 Aquificota bacterium | reverse complement strand
TTTTAGCCCCTTATGTGACCGAGTTCAACATCAAGGGTAACCCTGAAAAGTACGCCCTCTTTGCGAGGCTCATGGGATACGAGGAAAAACCCCATAAGGCTATTGACGCCTTAGTGCAGCTTCTTGAAAAGATAGGCCTTTTGAAGACTCTGAAAGACGTCGGTGTTGAGGAGGAGAAGCTGGACAGGCTGACGGAAGACGTTTACATGCTGTCCAGACACTACTTCAGAATTAACCCCGTTGAGCCGACCCTTGATGATATAAGGAGACTATATGATAGAGCTTACAGGGGTGATCTTTAATCTCTGTGGGTAAAGTATAGGGCCAGGGCTATGCCTAAGGCACCTAAGGACAGGTACAGGAGATCAAGAGGTGTCCTGTAGCTCATCTCAAGAGCTTTCTTGAAGAAGGTAACTATGAGAACCATTATCACAACTCTGCCGAGTTTGGTCTTCAAGTCCTCCAGGTTTGTTATGAAGAGGACCTTTGAGCTCCTCGGATCCCTCTCCGCTACGTCTATCTTTGAGACGAAAAGCTCATATAGTCCCAAAGAGAATATGAGGAGAAAGGTGGCTATCAGGAACATGTCTATGGATGCTATCGCGGAGGCGACAAGCTTCTTTGATAAGATCTCGTAGTCCAAGGTTTTGAAGAACTTCATGAGGGGCAGAAAAACCTCAAACAGTCCCGCTATGAAGAGGGCGAAGGACCCTATTAGAGAGCTAACAACCGCAAGTACAACAAGAACCCTGGACCTCCAGAGTATGGTTTCAAATATGACCTCCAGCCTCTTCATGGGAAGAGAATTATAGCTTTATCCTCCCCTTGAATTCCCTCTCGATCTCTCTCCTGATGGTACGCTCTTTAAGCTCCTGTCTTCTGTCGTGGAGCTTCTTGCCTTTGGCGAGAGCTATCTCAACCTTAACTAAGTTGTTCTTCCAGTAAAGTTTAGTTGGTATTATTGTGTAACCCTTCTCCTGAGACCTTCCGTAGAGCCTCATTATCTCCCTCTTGTGGAGAAGGAGCTTCCTCTTCCTCATTGGGTCTGGAGGCTTTACGGTTGCGAACTTATAGGGTGCTATGTAGAGGTTGTGGATCCAGGCCTCACCGTTTTCAACCCTGACGAAGCTGTCCTTGAAAGAGACGTTCCCCCTGTTCCTCAGGGACTTCACCTCAGGCCCTTCAAGGACTATACCCGCTTCATACCTCTCTATGAGGTCGTATCTGTGTTTTGCGTCCCTGTTCTCGGCTATAGGGACTATCCTATCACCTTTTCCCATAGTATCTTTGGCCGGGGCGGTGGGAGTCGAACCCACAACCTCGGGATCCGTAGTCCCGCGCTCTGTCCAGTTGAGCTACGCCCCGTCAGAAATTATTTTAATGCCTCTTACTTTCTCCTTCATCCTGCAAACGGGACAAACATCCGCCGGGCTCGGTTCACCGCATACCTTACAGGGCCGGACCTTACCCTCCTTCTTCTCCTTGAACTTTGGATGGACCTTCCTGAGATACTCCAGGTAAAACCTCATCTTGGTTCCTGGAAACTTCTCCTCAATCTTGTACAGAACGTCCTTGAAGAATAAGGTTGTCGCGTCCTCGGAGAATGGGCATTCTTCCTCTATAAAGTCAATGCCGTTCAGGAGTGAATACAGAGCTGTTTCTTTTTCGGTGAATTTGCAGAAGGGCTTTACCTTCCTGACGAAGCCCTCCTCTTCCTCAAGGACCGGGTGCTTTCTCCCGAGATACTTCACGTTCCACTGGATAACGTTTGCAAGAAGTGAAGATGCCTCGTCGTCCAGGTTGTGACCTGTGGCAAGGACCGTGTAGCCGTGCTCTCTTGCAACTTTATTGAAGTTGTATCTCTTCACAAGACCGCACACGGAACAGGCTTCCCTTGAGGAAACCCTCTCAAGCTCCGGTATCCCTCCCATCTCCTCCTTAAGGTCCACAACTATTAGCTTGCCTCCTAACTTGCCTGCAAACTTCTCCACCTTCTCCCTTGACCTCTCCGAGTACTCTCCTATGCCGAGGTGTATGTAGAGGCCGTCCGCTTTATAGCCGAGCTTCCTGAGGACGTACCAGAGGGCTAAGCTGTCCTTACCTCCGGAGACGGCTACGAGTATGCTGTCCTCCTCTGTAAACATTCTGAACTCCCTTATGGTCCTCTGGGTGTATCTCTCAAACCAGAGGATGAAGTCCTCCTTGCAGAGCGCCAGCCTGTGGTGGGGCATGTATATGATGGGTTTCTTACCGCAGATCTTACACCTCATAGAAATAAGATAAGGCTTCAGAGGATGCCCTCATCTATGAGCTCGGTGAGGACCCTTCCGAATGTCCCGGACAGCTGGTGGTCGTCGTCCACCTCAACATACCTCTTCACCTTTACCTTGGAGACGAACAGCCTGGTCCTCTCAACCCGGACTATCTCGTCCCTGATGCCGTGGAGGATCACCACATCCACAGGGGGGTTCTCGGGGAAGTTGACCTCGCTACCTTTCAGGACCTCGTAGCCCTTTTCAAGGATGTCCTTGGCGAAGTCGCTCCTTACCTCTATCTCCCTTCCCTCCTCGGTGAACTTAAGGGTCTCCTTCCCCTCAAGCCAGCCTTTAACCTTATCCGCGCCCAGCTCCTCCACTATCAGGGAGAGGGTCTCAAAGGAAGGAGCGACGAGGAAGACTTTCCTTACC
>JAJRQX010000112.1 GCA_024280065.1 Aquificota bacterium | reverse complement strand
CTCAAGAGTCTCGTATATAGGATGTTCCATAGATATCTCCGAGAAGACCTTCGTAGCCGTCAGGAGTGCATCCTCGTTCCTATAGCGGACCTTCCCTATGTTGGTTATGTAGGATAGCTCAACCTTCACTGCTGATACTCAAATATCTTGAGAGCCACAAGATCCTTCAGCCTCTGGAACTGGTCAGGGGTCAGGACCTCCTTCAGAAACCTAACGGACCTCGCGTTCAGAAGGGTGAGCTCCGTCTTGACGTAGGCTATGTCGCTGAGAACGTCCCTGATCTTCTCCTCGTCTTCTCCGTTCAGGATCATCAGCTTGGCCTTCATATCAAGATATCTGAGTATCCTTATGTTCCTCTGGACCTCCCTCTCGTTCTTCCTTATAAACTCCTTTATCCTCCTCATCTGCCCCTCGTCTATGCCAAGGTCTTCAGAATACTTGATCACGAAGGGCATCAGGAATATCCTGTCAACAAGAAAGTATCTGTTTGAGAATTCCTCTTCCGTCGCAAGGACCAGGACCGGAAACACTAGACCTACCAGAACCTTCCACATCCCTTATATTATAAGGCGATGGAGATCACAGATTTCCTCATACCTGCGATAGACATAAAGGGCGGTAAGGTTGTAAGGCTGTTCAAAGGAGACTTTGAGAAAGTGAGGATCTACTCCGAAGACCCAATAAAGCTGGCCGGACTTTTTCAGGAGGCTGGTTTCAGGAGACTCCACCTGGTAGATCTTGATGGAGCGGAAGGGGGAGTCCTCAGGAACTACCAGCTAATAAAGGGCGTAAGGGAGGTCTTCAGGGGTGAAATAGAGCTTGGAGGCGGTGTAAGGAGCTACAGGGTGGCGGAGAGGCTTCTGAACGAAGGTATAGACTACGTGGTCATAGGGACCTTGGCCTTGAGGAACAGGGAGGAGTTTTTAAGGATAGTGAGGGACTTTCCAGAAAGGGTAATACTCTCCCTTGACGCCAGAGGAGGTAAGGTGGCGGTTGATGGCTGGAGGGAACCTTCAGACCTTACTCCCGAGGACCTGGTCAGGATGTTTAATGACACACCCATATGGGGATACCTCTACACCATAGTGGAGAGGGACGGAAGCCTTGAGGGTGTTGATGAGAGGCCTTATATCAGGATAAGGGAGATAACGGATAAGCCCCTCCTCGCCTCAGGGGGTGTATCCTCCCTTGAGGATGTCAAGAAGCTGATGGGTGTGGTGAACGGTGTGGTGGTTGGGAGGGCCATATACGAGGGTAGGATACCCATCTTAACAGTTCTTTAACAATCACTTCCTATACTCTCAGGAGGGAGGTGAGAGAGGATGGCAAAAGCGGTACTTTGTTTGCTCCTTCTTGTATTCCTCTCCTTCGGTGGTGATATCCTGAACGGGGCAGGAGCCAGCTTCCCATACCCCCTCTATTCAAGGTGGGCTTATGCATATCAGAAGGAAACAGGTGTGAGGGTGAACTACCAGTCAATAGGTTCTGGAGGTGGAGTGAGGCAGATAAGGAACAGGACTGTTGATTTCGGAGCTTCCGACGCACCCCTCAAACCGGAGGAAACGAAGAGATACAACCTCGCCCAGTTTCCCACCGTGATCGGGGGCGTGGTGGTGGTCTACAACCTTCCCATTAAAGGTCTCAAGCTTTCCACCGAGGCCATCTGCGGTATATTCCTCGGAAAGGTCCGCTACTGGGACGACCCTATTATAAAGAGGGACAACCCGAACCTAAAGCTTCCCAAAAGAAAGATATCCGTTGTTAGGAGGTCGGACGGGTCAGGGACCACCTGGATCTTCACCAACTACCTATCCAAGGCATGTCCGGAGTGGAGAGAGAAGGTGGGTTACGGTAAGGCGGTGAACTGGCCGACAGGCATAGGTGCTAAAGGGAACGAGGGTGTTGCCAGCTACGTCCGTAGGATAAAGGGAGCTATAGGCTATGTAGAGTTCGCCTACGCCCTTGAGAACAGGCTAAGCTACGCTCTTGTCCAGAACAGAGAGGGTGAGTTCGTAGAACCTTCCGTTCACACCTTCCAGGAGGCAGCTAAGAATGCAAGGTGGGACCCTAAAAAGGACTTCTACGAGGTCCTGACGTGGCAACCAGGGAAGAGGGCATACCCAATAGCTGGAGCTACATTCATAATCTTAGCTAAGGACTACCCCAAGGAGAGAAACAGAAAGGTGGTCAGCTTCTTTGACTGGGCCTTCAGGAAGGGAGATAAGGTAGCCCTGGAGCTCCACTACGTCCCTTTACCAAAGGAGGTGAAGGAAAAGATAAGGGCATACTGGAGGTCCCATGGGTGGTATTGACAGGAAAAGAGTCCTTGAGAGACTGATCGGGTTCTCTCTTGGCTTTTTCGCCCTATTTGTCGGGTTCCTCTTTCCCTTCATCACTCTTGTGGTTCTCGTTCTGGAGTCTCTGCCCGCTATAGAGAAGTTTGGGCTGCTCAGGTTCATTCTCGGCAGGACCTGGGATCCCGTTGGGGAGGTCTTCGGAGCACTCCCCGCTCTCTTTGGAACGATCCTCATCACCTTCCTCGCCTCCCTCATAGCCCTGCCGGTCAGCGTGGGTATAGCTATCTTCATAGCTGAGATATGTCCGAGGAAGCTGAAACCTTTATTCTCAACAGCTGTAGAACTTCTGGGTGCGATACCCAGCATAATCTACGGTATGTGGGGCCTTTTTGTGATAGCTCCTCTTATGGCGGACTACGTTGAGCCCTTCCTGCAGGAAACCTTAGGCAGAGTTCCGCTGGTAGGCAGGCTTTTTGAAGGGGTCCCGACCGGCGTTGACGCACTCACCTCAAGTCTCGTCCTCTCCATAATGATAATACCCTTCATGAGTGCGATAGTTAAGGACAGCTTTGAGATGACACCCCTGCTCCTGAAGGAAGCGGGTTACGGCCTCGGAGCGACCAAGTGGGAGGTGATCAGTCATGTGGTCATACCCTATGCTCTTCCAGGGATAATGGGAGGTCTCGTCCTCTCGGTGGGCAGGGCCTTAGGAGAGACCATGGCGGTCGCCTTTCTCACAGGGAACGTCCACCAAATACCTACCAGCCTGCTTGATCCGCTCACCACAATCACAGTTGCCATAGCCAACGAGTTCACGGAGGCGGACTCGGATCTATACCTTTCTTCCCTTTACTACTTGGCCCTGATCCTCTTTACCCTCTCCTTCGGGCTCCTCATCTTAGCTAAGTTTCTGATACTTGAGAGGTTAAGGAGAAGATGGTCACCGAAGACCTGAAAAGGAACCTGGCCCGCAGGAAGATCATGAACTTCATAATGCTATTCCTGTCCGCTTTGACAGCTCTGTATGGCCTTCTATGGCTCTTCTGGATACTCATAGACGTTGTTTCAAACGGCATAAGATATCTTAACCTTGACCTGATACTTCAGGACCCCACACCTCCCGGTGTTGAGGGAGGAGGTCTGAGGCACGCCTTCGTCGGACACTTCATAATAACAACATTAGCCACACTGATCGGAGTCCCTATAGGCGTAGGGGCCGGATTGTTCTTTGCAGAATACGGGAGGCACTCCCGGATAGTGAGGTATCTCAGGAGCGTAACGGACATTATAGTCAGCTTCCCGTCCATAGTTGTTGGGACACTCGTCTACGCCCTCATGGTTAAACCCGCCGGACACTTCATGGGTATATCGGGATCTGTCGCCCTGGCTCTGCTGATGATACCCGTTATAGCGATAACCACCGACGAGATCCTCAGGCTGGTTCCAGACTCCCTGAGGGAGGCGGGCTACGCACTCGGAGCCTACAGGTGGCAGGTGATCAAGGACATAACGATTCCCGCCGCCAAGAGGGGTATCCTGACCGGGGTGATACTCGGCATAGCGAGGATAGCGGGGGAGACAGCACCTCTCCTCTTTACAGCCTTCAACAGTAACTTCCTCTCCTTCAATCCTCTTGAGGCCATGGCCTCCCTCACGGTGACCATATTCCAGTACGCCATGGGACCCTATAAGGAATGGCACGGTCAGGCTTGGGCTGCGGCTTTTGTCCTCACCTTCGGGACACTGATCTTCTTTATAACAGCGAAAGCCCTCGTCCACGGCATAAGGAGATACGGTTAAAATAGTTCTCTGATGGAAACCCCTGTAAAGATAGAGGTCAGGAACTTCAACTTCTACTACGGGGACTTTCACGCTCTTAAGG
>JAJRQX010000111.1 GCA_024280065.1 Aquificota bacterium | reverse complement strand
GGGGATAAAGATAACCAGACAGGGGAGGAGGGATTACAAGGAGAAGGTCTTCAGATACATAGCCCCTTACGGAGAACCGCTATACTGGATAGCGGCTGAGGAGTTCGGCTGGATGCCGGAAGAGGGGACCGACTACTGGGCGGTCATGAACGGCTACATATCTGTGACACCTCTCCACCTTGACCTCACCAACTACAGGGCCATGAAAGAGGTAAGGTATCTGGAAAGATGAAGGCTGAGGAAGTAAGCAGGGTAGTGGGAGGTGATCTAAAGGGTAGGGGAGACGTCAGGATAAAGAGGGTCTGCACAGACTCCAGGAGGGTTGAGGAGGGGGACCTTTTCGTAGCCCTGAAGGGAAGCAGGTTTGACGGCCATGACTTCATAGAGGAAGCCTATAAAAAGGGTGCGGTCTGCGTTATCTCAAAGAAGGAAATAAGGCCGCCGGAAGGCAAGGCCGCCGTGGTCGTGAGAGACACCCTTGAGGCCCTCAGGGATCTGGGCAGGTTCAGGAGGGAGGCCTTTAAAGGAACGGTTGTGGGTATCACGGGATCAGTAGGCAAGACTACAACCAAGGAGATCACAGCACACCTCCTCTCAGAGGTCTCACCCACATACAGGAGCTACGGGAACCTGAACTCCCAGATAGGCGTCCCCCTGGTTCTCGCCAACATGCCCCTGAGCGTCAGATATGCGGTCATAGAGATAGGTGCGAGCGGTGTAGGTGAGGTCTTCAGGCTGGTGAAGATCACAAGGCCGAGCATCAGGGTCCTCACGGCCATAGGTGAGGAGCACCTTGAGGGCTTCGGCAGTATGGAAGGTGTGATAAGGGGAAACGGGGAGATCTTTCAGGAACTCAAGGAGGAAGACATTGCGGTCGTCCCTGCCTACGTGCTGAAGTTTTACGATCTACCTAAGGGCAGGACCATAACCTTCGGCAGAGGTGGTGAGCTTGTCGCCGGGGAGGTAAGGCTAACCGAGAGGGGGACAGAGTTCACCTTTCAGGGGGAGAGATTCAGGGTGGGTGTCCTGAGCCTCGGTGTTGTGGAGAACGTCCTCGCCAGCTTCGGGGTCCTCAAGGCCTTGGGATACGACCCGAGGGAGTTCAGGGACAGGCTCTCCGAGTTCAGAGGGGTTGAGGGCAGGATGAGGGTTCTTGACTTCGGAAACTTCAAGGTCATAGACGACACCTACAACGCGAACCCTCCCTCAGTGAGAAACGCCCTCAAGACCCTCGCTGAGCTGGAAACACGGAGTATGAAGATAGCGGTCCTCGGTGATATGCTTGAGCTCGGGCAGTACAGCGAACGGCTGCACAGGGAGATAGGTGCGTTTTCCGCCGATCTTCCGATAGACCTTGTGATATTCTATGGTGAGGAGATGAGGTTCGCCTACGAAGAGAGGGTAAGGAGGGGGAAGGAAGCCCTGCACTTCACGTCCATGGAGGACTTGGCGGACGCTCTGTTGAAATGGGCCTGTTGTAAAAATATAATTCTCCTAAAAGGTTCAAGGGGGATGGAGATGGACAGGGTGATCAAGCACATAGGGGGAGCTGAGAGATTATGAAAGATAGCAGGAGCGCCGAGATCTTCATATTTGAGGACACCTTCTTCTTCACAACCAAGGTGAACATAAAGAGGGTTGAGGGAGACAAGGTAATACTCACCATAACGCCGCTTCTGAAGAAGTTTGCAGTCTTAGGCAAGAGGATATACCTAAAATACAGGTCCTTCGTCCTGCCAGTTAAGGTGGTAGGAAAGAGCGATGAGGACCTTATCGTCTCGCTCCCTGAACTCAACCCGGAGAAGCCCGTGGGCGACAGGAAGAGCGCGAGGGTCAAACCTTCCCATGTCCACCCAGTAAGGCTGTATATAGAGCTAAGCGGTGATAGAAGGGAGTTCCCTGTGGAGGATATATCTGAGGGCGGTTTCTCCACAGTGGTTGAGGCCTCGGAGCTTGACAAGTTCTTAGGGAAGGAGCTGAGCGTTCACATAGAGTTCCCCGTTGAGGTGGAGGAGGTGAGGGGAACAGCAAAGCTGGTGAACGTCCAGGAGCTTGAAAACGGAAGGATAAAGATGGGCTTTGAGATGTTCATAGAGGACGCGGACACGGTGAAGGTCAGGTTCTATGTCTACTCCAGGATCAGGGAGATCCTCAGGGAGTAACCACCTTGAGATAAAGAGGCAGGTCTTTCACTTAGCCCTCCTATCCCTGTGGGCTGTCCCTATAGTCTACGCCCCTACCTGGCTTACCCTCACCCTTATGGTTCTCGTCGTCCTCATCAACACCCTTGTGGTTTTTAAGGTAAAACCTCTCCTTAAGGTGTTCGCCTTCCTGATAGACCACCTTGAGAGGGAGAGGAATCTGGATAGACCCGGCATCCAGTCCCTATACGCAAACATCGGAGTTCTCACGGCCTACATTGTCTTCGGTAAGATCGCTCTTTACGGTGTTCTCGTCCTGGCGGTCGGAGACAGCCTATCCACCCTTGTCGGTAAAACCTTCGGGAGAAGCCCTATCTTCTTCAACACCTCAAAGAGCTGGGAAGGGACGGTCGCCTTCTTCTTGGGAACTTACACAGTGCTGTCCCTCCTCATAGAGTTCCGGGATGCCCTGCTAATCTCATCAATATGCTCCCTGATAGAAGCTGTAAGAATAAAGATTGACGACAACCTCCTCCTCCCCCTCGCAGGGTCCTTTCTGGCCTACCTGATATGGTAGTCAAGATAGGTGTCCAGGAACTCCTCCACCTGCCTGAGCAGTTCTCCCCTGACGGAGACCCTCTCCGCACCTAACTCCACCAGCATCTTTATGGTTCTGAGGACAGCGGAGTGGACCTCCAGGTCCCCCTGGTCGGACACAGACCCGTCCGCCATACTTATCTTCACCCTTCCCCTTCCGATCCTCTCATCCAGGAACTTGGGCCTCCAGCCGAGGGCTTCTATCAGACCTATCCTGAAGAGGACCCTGTGGATAGCCACCTTCCTCTTTGGGTTCATAGTAAGGCTTCTCAAGATAATGTAGAACACACGTTCGTCGTACAGTTTTATCCTCGTGAGAATATACATAGCCACCCAGCACATCCAAGTGTATCTCCTGTAATCCCGAGCGAGCAGGGAGAGTCTCTCAACGTTCAGGACGTCGTTGGGGATGAGGAGATCACCTCTCTGTTCAAGGTCCGCCTCCACGAGGTTGAAGGGCTCAAATACCCCGAAGAAGGGGTTTGAGGGTAGGTATCCGTTCCTAACGAGGAGGCTCACCACACCTCCCTGCGAGTAAACCTTGGCTATCAGGTCCTGATCGCCAGATCTGACACGCTTTAGAACTACTACCTTGCCTTTAAAGCTCATGGAACTTTCTTTATAATACTTTCTCTCCCCTGAGGGAGGTGTTAGGTGCCGCTACTCTTCAGAAGGGTTAAGGACCTGAGAAACCATCTCAGGAACCTGAAGTGTGATAGAGGCCTCAGTGTGGGCTTCGTCCCCACCATGGGCTACCTTCACGAGGGACACAAAGCACTGATCAGGAAGTCCAGGATACAGAACGACGTTACTGTCGTAAGCATATACGTTAATCCCACCCAGTTCGGACCCTCCGAGGATTACGAGAGATACCCCAGGGACCTGGATAGGGACATGGCCATATGTGAGGAACTTGGGGTTGACATCGTCTTCGCACCCAAGGACGAGGAGATATACCCCTACGGCTTCCAGACGGAGGTCTACGTCAAGGGTATAAGCGACATCCTTGAGGGCAAATTCAGGCCAGGGCACTTCAAGGGCGTTGCGACGGTGGTACTCAAGCTCCTTAATATAGTCCAGCCCGACAGGGCCTACTTTGGGGAGAAGGACTACCAGCAGCTGAAGGTCATAGAGAGGATGGTGAGGGACCTCCTCCTGCCTGTGGAGATAGTCCCCGTTGAGACGGTAAGAGAGCCTGACGGTTTAGCCTGCAGTTCAAGGAACGTTTACCTGTCCGAGGAGGAGAGGGAGTCAGCCCTCTCTCTCTACAGGTCCTTCCTGATGGCGGAGGACATAATAAGGAAAGGCGAAAGGAGGGCGGAGGTCATAAAGAGGAGGATAGAGGAGTTCATACTCTCCCACCCTCACGTCAGGAAGATAGACTACGTAGAGATAACGGACCCTGACCTCAAGCCCAAGGAGACCGTTGAGAAGGGGGACAGGATACTGCTCGCGGTCTGGGTGGGAAGCACGAGGCTAATAGACAACTGGAAGGTCTCGGTATGAAGATCCTCTTCTTAGGAACCCCCGAGTTCTCGGTTCCCGTTCTTAAGAAGGTCCACAGGGAGATGGGTGTCAGCTGGGTTATAACGCAACCCGACAGGCCATCGGGTAGGGGTATGAAGCTGAGGCCTCCTCCGGTCAAGGTAAAGGCTCTTGAGCTGGGCATCCCTGTTTTTCAGCCCGAGACTAAAGAGGAACTCGCCGAGAGGGTGAGGATGCTGAAACCCGATCTGGGTGTTGTTGTCGCTTTCGGTATGATCCTGCCCAAAGACATCCTCGGCGTCCCTAAGCTAGGCTTTCTGAACCTGCATCCGTCGCTCCTTCCTAAGTTCAGGGGACCCGCTCCCATACAGAGGGCTCTGATGGCCGGTGAGAGGGAAACTGGGAATACCGTCATCCTGATCACGGAGAGGACAGACGCAGGGCCTATACTCTCCCAGGAGAGGGAACCGATCCATGAACAGGACAACCTGAGGACCATCTCCGAGAGGCTCTCAAGGAAAGGTGCGGACCTTATGGTCAGAACTATCAGGGACTGGTCGGAGGGAAGGATAGACCCGGTACCACAGAGGGAGGAGGAAGCTAGCTACGCCCCGCCTGTAAGGGAGGAAGAGCTCAGGATCTGCTGGCTCGCCCCCGCGGAGAGTTTAAGGGACAGGGTGAGGGGTCTTTATCCGGACACATACACATACTTCAGGGACAAGAGGATAAAGCTTCTAAAGGTAGTCCCGGAGGAAGGTTCGGGGGAGCCT
>JAJRQX010000110.1 GCA_024280065.1 Aquificota bacterium | reverse complement strand
TCCCAGACCTCTACTCCCTCATCAGAACCTACTTCTTAAGATTTGCAAACCTGGTAAGCAGGATGACATTAATGACATCTCCCCTTCCGGTTTACGCCCTCTTTCTGAACGGTATGAGTCCGGTCCTGCCTTTGGCGGTCCTCTTCGTCCCTGTATTCCCTTTAAGCATACTGACCGCACTCATCCTCAGGAGAACTGGCCCTCTTGGTATGATCCTCTTTACCTTCGCAGGAGCAGTAATGGTTGGACTGTCAGGTGAGCCGGGTTTCCTGATAAAGACCCTCGCAACGATCACGATCCTCGTCCACGGTGTAAGGGTTTTCAGGGTGAGGAACCTGCGCGACCTTTCCGTGGAGGTGTACTGCGGATCCCTCCCCGTAGTGTGGATATTTCCTGATCCGATGAACACGGTCGCAGCAGGCCTGGGGCCTGCTGTCATCGGTATGATGGACCTCCTGATAAGGAGGAGGTTCGGGACAGGAGAGTTCAAGTTCGTGAAGGGTCTGGCTGCAGGGTCTCCTGTTACCGGCTGGGTCCTGGTAGTCGGTGTTCTCTGCGGTGTAGGTGTTCCGCCTCTCGGGTCCGCCTTTATGAGGTTTGGCTTCCAGCTGGACACGGACACCTTAGTTTACCTGCTGATCGCCGGTGGGTGGTTTCTCCTCTGTACGGGTTCCATACTGAGGGTATCGGACGTGGTCTTCGGAAAAACGAGGGAGGATACCGCTTATCCTGATATAGGATTAAAGGAGGCTTTCTTTCCGCTCACGCTCGTTCTGGCGGCATCGGTGTTGGGTATACTGCAGATGAGGGATATGGTCCCATGAGAACGGGCAGGAGGTTGTGGGTAAGGTCTCTGATAACTGTAGCGGCTGAGGTAGTTCCCTTCTTCTGGCCGATGAGGACATTCATACACCACAACCCACTCCACGAGCTTGAGAGCCTGCCCTTTCACGAGGCGGTTGAAGAGGGGAGGAGGATATTCGGAGGAAGGGGTTTCCTGAGCAGAGAAACATACGCCAAGTTTTTCAAGGAGGGTTTTATCCGTGAGAAGTATCTAAGGGAAGGTATAAGGAGGTTCGTCAAGGAATCCGGATACTCCGGAAGCCTTGATATAGAGGAAGCTCTCTTCAGGTTGATGACACAGGTTCCCAGGCTGAGACCCTACCAGAACCTCTACCTGACCGAAAGGGAGGTAAAGCTACCCAGGGGTCTTAAGGATGCTTTCCTGGAAGACCCGAAGGAGGTCTGCAGAGAGATAATCAGGTCCGTGGGTAGGGAGAGGACTCTGTGCGATGTGATAGACAGCCTCACGGGGTCCAGAACCGGGGTCAGGGTTGATGACCTCGTTATAAAGAGCGCCCTTGAGTTCCTGGATGAAGGTCAATCAGCTGTAGGCATGCCTGGTAGGGAGAAGGGCCTTTTCAGGTCCTGGATGGACCTCGCCAGGAGGGACCTGAGGACCAAGATGAGGACCAGCTACTGTGTTATAGAAGACCTGTGCAAGGTGGAGGGACCCGAGGAAGCTGTGGTCAGGGTACTTGAGGATCTTAAGATCCCAGAAGACCTGTGGGAGGGTTACCTAACCCTTGAGATCGCAAGGTTGAAGGGTATAGCCGGCTTCATAAGGTGGAGGTCCCAGAGCAAGGAGTATTACTGGCAGAGGGTTCACCCCGCTGATATAGTGGACTACACCGCTATCAGACTTATCCTCGTTAGGGGTGTGTTGGAAAACCTGAGGGGCAGGATACCCTTCTCGCCTGACTACGCTTCCCTTAAGGAGTTTCTTGAAAGGGAACCTGAGGTAGCTTACCTCATGTGGGAGTATTTCTCCGGTGAAGGTTTCCCCGAGCTTGCAGAGAAGTTACCTGATTTCTTCTCAAAGCCTGAGGTCTTCATTGAGGAGTATGTGAGCAGAAAGGCGGAGGCCAAGGCGAAGAGCTGGATTGTGTTCCTGAAGAGGTGGTTAGAAGGAAACGATCCGGAAGTTATGCCTCTTGAGGATGTGATCGCACTCATAGACCTGTACAGGGAGTTTGAGAGAAGGGAGGGTATGATCTGGTTAGAGGCACTTGAGGAGACCTTCATAGAGAGGCTGGTCAGGGGTGTTTCCGAAAGGAGGCCTTCCCCCAAGGGAGAGGTCCTGGCCGATGTCCTCTTTTGCATAGACGTAAGGTCGGAGAGGTTCAGGAGAAACCTTGAGAGTATAGGACCATACAGAACCTACGGTATAGCTGGTTTCTTCGGTGTTCCAGTAGCCTTTGTTGAGGTGAACAAGGGACACGAAGAGTTCCTCTGCCCGGTTCTCATAAAGCCCAGGAACGTGGTCTTAGAGCTCCCTGTAGAGGGAAGGAAGGGTGAGGGCATGGTCCACATCACGGAAAGGATACTCCATGATCTTAAGGAGAACCTGATCACACCTTATATAACCGTTGAGGCCATAGGTCTCCTTTTCGGTTTTGACTTCCTCGGAAAGACCTTCCTTCCGGGCGTTTACTCACCCATCAGGAGCAGGATAGGGGACAGGGAGGGAAGGACCAGGATACTCGTTGACAGGCTGACAGAAGAGGAGATAGAAAAGACGCTTGAAGCTGTCCTTACGACGAGGGTAAGGAGACTTCTTGAGAAGGAGCTCGGAGAAGACAGGGTCTCAGAAGAGACAGTCAGGGAGGTTCTGAAGGCCCTTATGGAAGACCGGGAGACGAACGCTGTGCCGGAGGAAGTACTGAGAAGGCTAAGGGAGGACTACAAGATAGACAGGGGATACAGGGACCTGCTTAAGGAGAGGTTGAAACACATAGGATTCACCCACGAAGAGCAGGCAACCCTTGTAGCCAAGGCTCTCCAGTCCATAGGTTTAACCGAGAACTTCGCCCCTGTTGTGCTGGTCATAGGGCACGAGAGCAGATCTGACAACAACCCATACGAGTCCGCCCTTGACTGCGGGGCGTGCGGCGGGTCCTCAGGTGTCCACAACGCACGTATATTTTGTGAGATGGCCAACAATCCCGCTGTCAGAGATATCCTGAGAAGAAGACACGGTATAGACATACCTCAGGACACGGTCTTCATACCCGGTGTCCACAACACGACAACGGACGAGGTCAGGGTTTACGATCTTGAGAGGGTCCCGGGGAAGTTATACCCTTTGATGGAGAGGATTAGGGAGGATCTGAGAAAGGCCGGAAGGAAGACCGCCTCCGAGAGGATAGCCGATCTGGGAGGTAAAGGCCCGTCTGAGGTTACGGTTTACGCTAACGACTGGTCCCAGGTAAGGCCCGAGTGGGGTCTCTCAGGCAACTTCGCCTTCATAATAGGGAGGAGGGACCTTACGGAGCACCTCAACCTCGGCGGAAGGGTGTTCCTCCACTCCTACGATCACAGGAAGGACCCCAAGGGCTTCCTCCTTGAAACCATACTTTCAGGTCCCCTCATAGTGGGTGAGTGGATAAACATGGAGCACTACTTCTCAACGACGGATAACGAGGTCTACGGAAGCGGAAGCAAGGTATATCACAACGTGGCGGGGAGGTTCGGTGTTGTATCCGGGAACTTCAGTGATCTGAGGACGGGCCTTCCCGCCCAGACGGTCTTAAGGAAGGATGAACCTCACCACATACCTGTGAGGCTGATAGTCCTCATAGAGGCTCATCTCGACCTCGCCAGGTCCGTCATAGGTAGGGTTTACAAAGTTAGGGAGCTTGCGGAAAACGGGTGGATAAAGGTGATCGTCCTTGACCCTGAGGAGGGGAAATTCTACAGATTAGAAGGAGGTGGAAGATGGACAGGCTTAACCTTTACGAGCTGAAAAAGGTGGAGATAATTGTCAAGGGCGAGCACCTTGAGTTTGTCATTGACCTTCTTGAGAGGGCGGGGGTGAGCGGCTACACCATAATCCATAACGTTTCAGGGAAGGGAAGCCACGGGTTCCACGAAGGCCACCTGTTATTTAACGAGGAAGACACCCTTGTGATGGTAATCTCCGTAATGCCCGAAGATAAGGTGGAGGCCATAGTTGAGGGGATAACCCCTTTCCTGAACAAGCACTCGGGCGTGGTATTCGTTTCGGACGTCAGGGTGAGCAGGCTTGAGAAGTTCAAGGGCTGAGCTCCTCAGGGTCTTTGAGGCACTCCTTGAAGCCTACGGTCCCCAGAACTGGTGGCCTGTTGACGAGGAATACCACAGGAAGGAATGTTCAGACCCGAGGGAAGAGATAGTTATAGGTGCGGTTCTGACCCAGAACACAAGCTGGAAGAACGTAGAGAAAGCTATTGATAACCTGAAGGCGAGGAAGGTCTTATCCCTCAAAGCCTTAAAAAGTATGGATACAGGAGAGATTGAAAAATTGATCAGACCCTCAGGCTACTACAGGGTAAAAGCGAGGAGACTGAAAGAGGTAGCAAAGTTCTTAGACCCTATAGATAAGGTATCCACCATACCTAGGGACGACCTCCTCAAGGTGAAGGGTGTGGGTAGGGAGACCGCGGACGCCATACTGCTCTATGCGGGAGGGAGACTCCACTTTGTGATAGACGCTTACACGAAGAGGATAGTTAAGAGGGTCTTCGGTAAGGAGGGCGATTACGAGACCCTGAAGGGCTGGTTTGAGGGAAACCTCCCGAGGGACCTCTGGGTTTATAAGGAGTTTCACGCCCTTCTTAACGAGCACGCCAAAAGGTTCTGCAGAAAAAGACCCATCTGTGACGGATGTCCCCTTATCCAGGTCTGTACTCAGCCTTTGAAGTAGCGGTCTCCCAGAGTACAACCTTCACCACCTTAACTTCGCCCAAGAGACCTACCTCCTTTAACCTTTCGGTCAGAAAGTCGTAGAAGAACTTGGCCAGGGCCTCCGCTGTGGGACAGAAGTTCACCGGAAATATCTTGAAGGCCCCGTATTTTTCCGCCACCTTCTTGAGGTCCTCATACATGGGGTCGTTCACGTCTATTATGAAGCTGTGGTCTATGGTGTCTATAAGATCCTTGAGGGCGTTCTTGACGTGGTAGAAGTCCATGACCATCTCCTGATCCGTGAGTGTATCCGATCCAACGGTGACCTCAAGGACATAGCTGTGGCCGTGAAGGTTCACGCACTTGTTCACAGGTCTTTCCTTTGTCAGCTCAGCACCTCTCCCAGAGGTCAGGTTCTGCTTCCAGACCCTGTGGCCCGCCTCAAACCTGAAGGTCTTTGATATCTCCCACCTCACCAGACCACAACCCTCCTCGCCTTCTCAATCAGGTCTACTATCTCCTCGTAACTCTTCATCATTTCCTCCGGGACCTTAAGCCCTCTCGCCTCCGCGTCCTCCCTGCACACATACCAACCCCTCCTCGTGGGCCACCTCAGAACCCCGTCGCTTATGAGGACCACAACGTCGCCCTCCGATATAAGCTCAGATGAGAAGTCACCCAGCTTCCTGACGAGCCAGAGGGTGTTCACCATACGAAGACAGCCTCCGATCCGTTTATTATCTCGCTTATCTCCTCAGCGGACATGACCCTGACCCTCTTCACAAAGTCACTCTCCTTAAGACCCCTTTCCTGCATTGACGCGTCCTCAACGATGAGGTTTATCTTCAGGAAGTCAAGGGTCTCGTAGAACTTCTCAAAGGTTTCAACCCCGAGGTCTTCGGGAGACCATCTTGTAAGAGTATAGACACCGTCCCTTATGAAGATGAAGTTGACCTCGTGGTTTATGCCGAGGGCTGTAGCTATCCTCAGGGCTTCGTGTGCCTTCCAGGAAAAGGGGTCTCCTTTAAGTATGAAAGCTATCCTCATACCGCCTCCCTCAGTTAAAGACAAGGACCCTGTCAAACTCCCCTATGATCTGGGACAGGCCGTAGGTTGAGCTACTCTCCGCCCAGTCCACGTCCGTAGGGACGCCCCTCTGGTGAGCGGAGTGGGAGCAGAAGAGGACCTTAGCACCCAGATCGCCTATCTCCCTAGCCTCCGGTCTTATCAGGTAGTAAACCCCGTTTCCTGAGAAGAAGACCGAAACCTCATGACCCCTCTCCCTCAGCTTCCTTATCAGGTTCAGTACCGTGTTGTAATCCTTGGCGTAGGGTATGCTGGTTATTACAAACAGTACCTTCATCTTAGCTTTCTTATGAGGATCTCCCAAAGGTTGTCACCTATGCGGTTTACCGCGATCACCTCCTGACCTTCCTCACGCATGCTCTTCGGGACGTTCTCCGCGGAAGGAGGGTAGTCTATTATAACCCTCAGGACCTCTCCCACTTCCATCTCCTCAAGGACCAGCTTGCTCTTGACGAAGGTGAATGGACAGACCTCACCTCTTATGTCCAGCTCCCTGTCTACCTTAACCTCCTGCATGACAGATAAATAAATATAATATCAGGTTATGGAGGAGATCATCGCAAGGAGCGTAAAGATAGAGGTAGCGGGTGATATAAGGAGATGTTCGGAAGGGACTGATTCCAAGTTCTACTGTCTCCCGGTCAGGATACACTTTGACAACGGAGAGGTGAGGAACTACCTCCTTAAGGCCCACAACGAACCGAAGGGTCTGGAGAACTTCCTCTCCAACAAGAAGGGTATCAAAGATAGGCTTGAGAAGAGCTTTGTTCTGCTCAAGAACGGCGAGATAAGGATAGACTACAGTTCAAGGGCGGACTGAAGGTCCTTCTCTATCTGCCTCCTCAGCTCTTCAACAGACCCGAACTTCCTCTCCTCCCTTATGAACCTGAGGAACTCAACCTTTATGACCTTCCCCCTCAGGTCTCCGCTGAAGCCGTGTATGTGTACCTCAAGGACCCTCTTCTTACCCCCGAAGGTGGGCCTGTATCCGTAGTTTGCCACTCCCGGGAACCTGTTCTCAACCCTGACCGCGTAAACCCCTTCCTTGAGGCAGAGGTTCTCCGTATCCTTCAGGTTAGCTGTCGGAAAGCCTATCTTTGAACCTCTTCCCTCGCCCCTCACCACCTTCCTCTTCACCCAGTAAGGCCTCCCTAAGAAGGTTTCCGCCTCCTTTAGCCTTCCCTCGGAGAGCAGCCTCCTTATCAGGGTTGAGCTGACGACGTGGCCGTTCAGGGTGAATGGCTGGGCAAGCTCAACCTCAAAACCGAGCTTCTTACCAACTTCTCTCGCCAGTTCTATCTCCCCTTCCCTCCTGTGGCCGAACCTCCAGTCGTAGCCGACGAGCAGATACCTGCAACCGAGCCTCCTGAAGAGGACATCCTCAAGGAACTCCCTTGCGGGCATCTTAGCGAAGTCCCTGTCAAACCTTATAAAGCACAGATAGTCCAGGCCTTCTTCCTTCAGGATCTCCTCCTTCTCCTCCATGCTCGTCAGTTCGCATATTCCGACCTTCGGAGCGAGAACCCTGAGGGGGTGAGGACAGAAGGTGACGATTAGGGTCTTAAGACCTTTTTCCTCAGCCCTCTTCTTCAGCCTCTCTATAAGATACCTGTGGCCGAGGTGGTAGCCGTCAAAGTTCCCCACTATTACCGCTGTGTTCTCCTCAAGCCTCTCAAGGGTCTCAAGCCCGCCTCCGGCAGGGCAGGGTTTGTCCGATATCTTCAGAAAGAAGGTCCTCATCCCGGAGGCCAGGCCATGTGTCTCCCACCTATGAGGTGTAGGTGGAGGTGGAAGACGCTCTGGCCCGCATCCCTTCCCACGTTGAAGACGAGTCTGTATCCACCCCTGAGGTCTTCCCCGGGGCCCAGACCTTTCTCCTCAGCGATCCTTCTTGCCACGTAGAACATGTGTCCCACAAGGCACTCGTCCTCGGGTTCAAGGGCCTGGATACCGAGTATGTGCTTCTTTGGAACTATGAGTATGTGGGTGGGGGCAACGGGGTTTATGTCGTGGAAGGCATAAACCTTATCGTCCTCGTAGACCTTCTTGGAAGGGACCTCACCCCTCACTATCTTGCAGAAGATACAGTCCTTCTCCTCCATGCTTAAATTTTAGACTATCTTTCCGAACTCATCAAAGGTGAACCTGTACGCCCTGGGGAGGAGTTCCTTCTCCGGGTGCCTGTATCCTATGGCAACTATCATAGGAACTATCCTGTCTCTGGGTATCTTCAAGAATCTCTTCAGTCTGGCCTCGTCAAAACCCTCCATAGGGTGGGTCTCAAGACCGTAGAACCTGGCGACTATCATAAGGCTCATCGCGAACATGGATGCGTCCCTTATGGCCTTCCTCTTTCTCCTCTCCGGACTCTCCCAGCTTTTGAGGATACGCTCCTTCAGAGCTTCTCTCTCTTCCTCCTTTATGTAGCCGAGTTGGATCCAGCTGTCCAGAACTCTGTCCACGTGTTCCTCCGCCGCCTTGAGATTTGCAACGATCACTATGTTCGCACTCGCCTCCTCCACCTTTGCCTGGTTGTAGCATATCTCCCTGAGCTTTTTCTTCTTATCCTTGCTCTTTACAACTATGACCTCCCAGGGCTGGAGGTTGTAGCCGGAGGGTGTGAGGGCTGCCACGTTCAGGATCTCCTTTATGAGCTCGTCCGGGACCTCCCTCCCGGGGTCAAAGTAGGTTATTGACCTCCTCTCCTTTATGATCCTGAGACACTCCCTCTTTGAGGCCTCCTCAACACCCTCCAGGACACCCGCTACCACCTCTGAGGCCTTTGAGCTTATGTCCTTGAAGGTTCTCTGGACACTCTCCACTATGCCTTCAGTTATCTCCCTGACCCTCTCTCTGGTGGGTCCCACGCCCTTCATGGTCCTCTCGGCTATCTCCTTTACCGTTTCGGTCGTAGCCCTCTGTATGTCCTTGGTCCTCTCATAGAACTTCTTGAACACCTCTTTTGCCTCTTCTCTGAGGTCCTTCTGTCTCCTCTCTTCACCCATCCTGTTCCCTCCCTTCTAATAACTTAATCTCGCCTCCTCTCAATAGCCACGCTTCCTCCCATGCCGACCCTCAGGACCTCCTTAGGTCCCTTTGTTATCTCCACCCTTACCGGGACCCTCTGGACCACCTT
>JAJRQX010000109.1 GCA_024280065.1 Aquificota bacterium | reverse complement strand
CTGCCAACATAGCTTACATGGCGAAGGTGTATGTGACGAGGATAGAGCCCGAGATCTTCGTCCCGCCCACGCCGGGAGATCCCGCCTTCAGGGCGGAGGGAAGGGAGCTTGAAAAGGCCCTTTACTACGATACCATGAGGAGCAGGATACCGGCGGGTCTTTCAAGGAACGGAGAGGTTGTTTATCTCAACTACGACTTCATCAACGGAAGGGAAGGAGCCCACGTCTCCATCTCGGGCATGTCCGGGGTAGCGACCAAGACTTCCTATGCCCTGTTCCTGCTGTACTCCATATTCCAGAAGGCGGAGGACAGGGAGAACGTCCACGGGCTAATCTTCAACGTCAAGGGAAAGGACCTCCTGTGGATAGACAGGAGAAACAGGAGGTTCTCAAAAGAACATGAGGAAGCCTTCAGAAGGATGGGACTTGAACCGAAACCTTTTACAGATGTAGGCTTCTTCGCACCGCCGGAGAGACCGGGGAGTCCGATCCCGGCGGTCGGGGACCCAGAACTTAGCTCCAAAGTGGCTCCCTTCTGCTGGAGTATGAAGGAGTTCGCCCAGGAGGGGCTCCTCAGGTTTCTATTCGCTGAAGGGGATGAGGGAACGACCTCTCTCCACTACGTCATAGACAGGGTCACAGAGAAGCTCCAGCAGTTAGCTAAAGAAAGTCCTGGTGATGTTCTCATAGATGAAGCAGGTAGAGAGATAGAGAGCCTCAGAGACCTCGTTAAGATCCTCCACGAGGTAATAGAGGACAGGGAAACCAAGAGAGATCCGGAAAGATACAGGGAGTGGTTCGGTACAGCAGCAACAGCCACAGCTTACGCCTTCCTGAGGAGGTTCCATCACGCAGCTACTCACTGCCAGAACCTCATATACGGCTCCTCCTCAAAGCCGATAAACTGGAGAGACAACAGACTTACCGTCATAGATATCTCTGACCTTCACGGGATAGCCAAGATGTTCGTCGTAGGTTCTATTCTTAAGAGGATCTTCAAGGAGAAGGAGGAGAGCGGAAACCCGTATCCTAAAATCTTCGTTGTTCTTGACGAACTAAATAAATACGCTCCCAAGGACAGGTGGAGCCCGATAAAGGACATACTGCTTGACATAGCGGAAAGAGGCAGGAGCTTGGGTGTGATACTGATAGGTGCCCAGCAGACAGCCAGCGAGGTGGAGAAGAGGATAGTGGCTAACGCAGCTGTGAAGGTTACGGGAAGGCTTGACAGTTCGGAGGTCCTGAGTAAGGAGTATGAGTTCCTGACCGGCAACTTCAAGCAGAGGGCCATAATGCTCAAGAAGGGTTCAATGATCCTATACCAGCCCGACATACCGAACCCAATAATGATCAGCTTCCCCTTAGGACCGTGGGCCACGAAGAGGGAGGAGGCTACGGAGGAAGTCTATGTTCCGAAGGAGTTTGATCAGTTTTAACCTGATCCTGCTTTTTATACTTGGTTTTACCTTCGGTAAAGTCCTGGGTTCTAAATACGGCATATACCAGGACAAGGTAAGGGTCGTATTTGAGCTCTCCAAGAAGAGGGACTTCCGCGTATTCACCTTAAACGATCCTAAAAGAATAGTGATAGACATCTTCGGTGAGAGTAAGGTGGAAAGGCTAAACCTCCCCGTGGACATGAGGTACAGGGTGGGGAGGCACAGCTGGGGCATCAGGATAGTCCTTCTTTACGAAGCGGACTTCTCAGTAAAGTACTTTTCTCTTGAAAACCCGTACAGAATAGTGGTGGACATATACAGGGAAGAGAACGAGATTTACCTTGACCTCGTTCGCATTCTCGGTGATGACATTAGCCCGAAGACAAGACTATCTAAGACAAAGAAGCCGAGAGCTGTAGCTTTTTCGGAAGAAGAAGACCAGATAGCCAAGCTCATAGAGGACCTGAGATCCAAACCACTGTTTGAGGAAAAAAGGGTGATAGTAATAGACCCGGGACACGGTGGTAAGGACCCGGGAGCTGTAGGCTACGGTGGTCTTAAGGAGAAGGACGTTAACTTAGCCATAGCCCTGAAGGTGGCGGATTTCCTGAAGAAGGACGGTAGGTTCAGGGTGATTCTTACACGGAAGGGCGACTACTTCGTCCCCTTGCATAAAAGGGCGGAGAAGGCATTGAGGAACAGAGCGGACCTTTTCATAAGCATACACGCGGACGCCGCACCAGGGAAGGATCCCAGGGCGAGGGGGACGAGGGTCTTCGCCCTGTCCTACAGAAGGGCGGTTGAGAAGAAGAGACAGATAATAAGGAGCAGAAGGTATGCAAGACTCGTTCTGGGTGAGGCTGCAAACGTAAAGTCAAAGGTTGTCAAGAAGGTCCTCGCCGACCTTGCCCTGGATGTAACGCTCTACGAGAGTGTGTATTTTGCAAGGCTCCTGGCCAGAGAGTTAAAGAGCGTTGCAGGAAGGGAGGTTTACTTTAAGGGTATAGACAGGGCAGGGTTTGCTGTTCTCAAGACACCCGGCATACCCTCCGTACTCGTTGAGACCGCCTTCATAACGAACCCCTCCGAAGCTAAAAAGCTCAGGAATCCCGAGTTCCAAAGGAAGGTTGCCTGGGCCATATACAGGGCTGTGGTCAGGTACTTCTACGGCGATGACTTCGGCAGGAAGCTGGTACAATATCAGTAGGGGTCCCTGGAGGTAAGGGATGTTAATCCTTCTGCTGATGATTGCCGCCGGTTTAGTTCTTTCAAAACCTCTCATGGATAGCTTTAAGGAGGTAAAGAGGTTTCCCTTCATCACTTACAAGAGAGTGTGGGTGGGAACACCGGCTGAGTCCGAGGAGGTTGCTGTTCCCAACGTGGTCGTCGCGTACGGAAGCAGGGAACCCTCCTCTGTGGTTGCTGTGGCCGGCGAGATAGCCTACTACCTAGGCCAGTGGACTGAAGACGTGGGCCTCAACCCGAGGGATGTCAGGAAAGGCAGGATACCGAAAGTGGTCATGCCCCTTTCCGAAGCCCTGCGGACGGGAAAGAACATAATTCTGGTGGGAACGAGGAACAGGATAGTCAGGGAGCTCGGCCTCTCCTTCAAAAGGCCGACTCTCAAGGTGGTTGACTATGATGGAAGAAAGGTACTCATAGTCGGAGGCAGAACATCCCAGGAGGTTGTAAGAGCTGGCAGGTTCCTAGCTACTAAGGTCATAGGGTTCAAGGCCGGTGCTTACAGGACCTTCTTCAGCTTTGTTAAGCTGAGGGGTCTCATAGAGAAAGGGGACTTTAACGCGGCCTTATCTCTCATAAAGGACCCGTCTGGCCTCTCCGCCTGCGGTAAGAACATGTCCCTCGCAGCACCCATGATGCTCAGATTCCCTCCCGAGGTTAAGAAGGTCGTAAAAAAGAGGAACAGGATACTCTACGTTGAGCTTGTGAACGCTCTTAGGGCCGGAGACGGTGAGAGGGCTAAGGACCTCTGGCGAGAGGCCATGAAGACATGCTACAGATGTCACCAGGGTCTCGGAATAGAGAGGCTGAGGAAGTTTACACCGAACGCGGAGATCCACTCAAGGCACCAGAGGATAGCTATGGAGTTCGGACTCGTAAGGATGACCGAGAGGGGGTTTGACTGCTCCGCATGCCACAGGGGAGCTACTCAGATAAGGGGATACTGAGTAGGGTTTTCCTTGTAGGTTTCATGTGCAGCGGGAAGACCACAGTCGGCGGGATACTGGCTGAAAGACTCGGTTGGGATTTCGTAGACGTGGACACGGAAATAGAAAGAAGAGAAGGGATGAGGATAACGCGGATCTTTGAAACCAAAGGAGAGTCCTACTTCAGAAAGCTTGAGCTGGACATTTTACGGGAGCTATCATGCAGGGAAGGGGTTGTGATCTCCACAGGCGGAGGTCTCGGAGCTAATCCTGAAGCCATGGACCTGATGAAGAGCAGGGGTATCGTTATTTGGCTTGATGTCAGTTTTGAGGAGTTTATGAGGAGATGCGGTAAGGATAAAAACAGACCGCTTCTTAGGCTCGGTGAGAGAAAACTCAGGGAGGTCCTTAAGGAAAGGTCCAGGGTTTACGCGAGGGCGCATCTCAGGGTGAGTGGGGAGGAGGGACCGGAGAGAATAGTCCAGGCCATAATTTCTAACCTCTCAGGAGATCCCTCCTGATCTCCTCAGGTGACGGGCAGGCATCCTCCGGCAGGGTCTTCCTCTTTGACGCGTAGTACATGAGGGGGATAAGGACCAGAGTCAGCGTGGTTGAACCCAGTGTCCCGAAGATGAGGGATATGGCGAGGCCGTTGAAGATGGGATCAAAAAGTATAACGAAGGCTCCGATCACCACGGCGGATGCTGTCAGGACTATAGGTCTAGTCCTTATCACTCCCGCTTCAACTACAGCCCTGTGTAGAGGTACGC
The DNA here is from genome assembly GCA_024280065.1 of Aquificota bacterium. GTDB lineage: Bacteria > Aquificota > Aquificia > Aquificales > Aquificaceae > Hydrogenivirga. Next base: position 9,998 of record JAJRQX010000109.1, on the reverse strand, counting down.
CTTCCTTGACCCTTTCCTCTGCAAAGTCTATAAGGAGTATTGAGTTCCTAACTATTATGCCCGCAAGGGCTATAAAACCTATCATGGATGTAGCTGTGAAGAAGACATTACCCATGATCTTATCCATCAACCAGTGGCCGGGTATTATACCCACCAGGGTCAAAGGTATGGGTGCCATTATTATCCCCGGTATTCTAAAGCTCCTAAACCAGCCGAGTATCAGGACATACATAACGAACAGGGCAACACCGAAGGCAAGACCGAGGTCTCTGAAAACCCTGAGGGTTATGTGCATCTCTCCATCCCACTTGATATAAACCCTGTCCTCTATAAGCGGGAGGGACATCCACAGCTCTCCGATCTCTCCGTAGGGGTTGCTTATGTTCAGGACCTTATCTCTTACCGAGAGGATGCCGTAGAAGGGGGCCTCTTCCCTTCCGGCTGTGTCACCGATAACGTATATTACCCTCCTGAGGTTCTTTCTGTATATGGTCTCGGGCAGGGTGGTCTCTTCAACCTCAACCACTTCCGAGAGGGGAATCGCTTTGCCCTCCCTTCCTATCAGCCTGATATTATCAATTACCGAAGGTGTCTTCAGGTTCTCGGGAAGGGTGAGCTTTATAGGGACATGTTCTGTGTCCGTGTTTCTCAGGATCCCTACCTGAAGGCCTTTTACCAGGGTTTCAAGGGTCTTTACCACCTCCTCCTTGGAAAGGCCCGCTGTCTTCACCTTGTCCTCAAGGACCCTGTAGGTCAGCATGGGTGCGGGTGTCTCAAGGTATATACCCTCATCAGTTATCGCAGGCGAATCTTTGAAGATCCTGAATACTTCAAGGGCTATCTTCTTCTGGGTCTCCCTGTCGGGGGCATAGACCTCGGCTACTATGGGTGATAGGACAGGAGGTCCGGGCGGGACTTCAACTACCGCCACATACTTCGCTCCGTTCCTGAAGGCTATCTCCCTGATCTTCGGCCTTATCATCTTGGCAAACTCGTGGGACTGAATGTCCCTGTCGTGCTTCCCTACCAGGTTCACCTGTATCTCCGCCAGGTTGGGAGCCTGCCTGAGATAGTAGTGCCTCACCAGACCGTTGAATGTAAAGGGTGCTGCTGTGCCAACGTATATCTGAAAGTCGGTAACTACGCTCTGTCTTGAGAGGTATTCCCCTATCTCTTTAGCAACCTTCAGGGTTTCCTCAAGGGGGGTTCCTTCTGGCATGTCAAGAACTATCTCAAGCTCGGACTTGTTATCGTAAGGAAGCATCTTCACAACCACGGCTTTGGTGATAAAGAGAGAAAGCGATCCAGCCATAAGCAGAAGGACGAAACCATAGAAGGCGTATCTCTTGGTAGTAGATGTGAGCATGGGGGTCATTATCCTGCAGTAGATCTTCCAGAAGAGGGTGTCCTCAACCTTTACCTCCTCAGCTTCCCTTTCCTTCTTAAGGAACCTGTAAGCAGCCCAGGGCGTTATAACGAAGGCAACTATAAGGGAGAAGAACATGGCGACGGATGCGTTTATGGGTATGGGTCTCATGTAGGGTCCCATGAGTCCTGTGACAAAGGCCATGGGCATTAGAGCTGCTATGACCGTGAATGTAGCGAGTATGGTGGGGTTACCAACCTCGTCGGTGGCATTTACTATGGCATCCCTCGGGGGGAGCCTTTTCATCTCAAGCCACCTGTGTATGTTCTCAACCACGACTATGGCGTCGTCCACGAGTATACCTATGGCGAATATGAGGGCAAAGAGGGTCACCCTGTTGAGGGTAAAGCCGTACATCTCACTAAGAAACAGGGCTATAGCGAGGGTTACCGGAACCGCTATACCGACTACGAGGGCTTCCCTCGGACCGAGGGCGACAGCTATAAGGAGTATTACCGACAGGGTGGCTATCATGAGGTGTTTGAGAAGTTCGTTAGCCTTCTCCTGTGCGGTCTCCCCGTAGTTCCTCGTTATGGTTATCTGCACATCCGAGGGTATGAGTCTGCCCTTGGCGTGTTCAACGAGCTTGAGGACCTCCTCCGCAACCTCAACCGCGTTCGTTCCTTTCCTCTTTGAAACCGCTATTGTGACCGCAGGGAGGAGTCTGAGATCTTCCGGCGGTTCTATACCCTTGTGATGGGCGGACGGTCCAAATCCCATCAGAACGTAGTCCCTTATTTCGGAAGGTCCGTCAATTACCTTTGCCACATCTCTCAGATAAACAACCCTGTCTCCCTCCACCTTAACCACGACGTTCTCCAGATCCTCCTTTGACCTGAAGAACTCACCCGCCTTTACAAGGAACTCCCTGTTTCCCGATCTGAGACTGCCGAAAACGGACTGGGCGTTGGCGGACTTCAGTACACGGGCTATGTGGAGGGGAGATACGCCGTAGCGGGCAAGCTTCTCCGGGTCAAGAATCACCCTTATCTCCCTCGGCCTGCCACCCACTATAAAGACGTTTGCCACATCTTCTATCTTCTTTATCTCGTTCTGTAAGGTTGAGGCTATGCGCCTCAGAGCATACCAGTCGTAGTTTTCACCCCAGAGGGTCAGGGTGATCACAGGAACATCATCTATTGACATGGGTCTTATGAGCGGAGGAAGAACAACTCCCGGCGGTGCCAGGTCAAGGGCAGAAAGCATCTTAGAGTTCAGGTCAACGAGGGCCTTAACGGGGTCAGTTCCGACATAAAACCTTGCGGTAACTATCGCCTTTCCGTTCATAGACGCTGAATAGATATACTCTATGTCTTTCAGCTCCCAAAGTTTCTTTTCAAGGGGTATGACCACCCTGCTTTCTACCTGCTCAGGTGTCGCGCCCGGGTAGGAGATAATTATGTCTATCATAGGGACAACTATCTGGGGTTCTTCCTCCTTCGGAGTTGTTATAACCGCAAAGAGACCCAGGGCTAAGGAGACCAGGATCAGTACGGGAGTTAACTTGGAGTCTATGAAGTAGCCTGCTAACCTTCCGGCTATACCATACATGGTCAGCCTCCCACCCTGCACCCTTCGCAGGCCCTTTCAACACCTCTGACTACTATCCTCTCATCTCCTTTAAGACCGGAAAGTATCTCAACCCATCCTTCAAATCGCCTTCCTGTCCTGACGAACCTGAGCCTGAGGGTGCCATCCTCCTCAACCACCCATACTCCTACGAAGTCCCACCTCCTGTAAAGGGCACTCTCCGGTACAACAACGATCCTCTCCTCCTTAGGTATGAAGACCCTTGCAAACATACCGCTCCTTACACCTTTACCCTTTATCCTTGCCTCAACCCTGAAGGTTCGTGTCTCCGGGTCCACGTAGGGTTCTATCTCTATAACCTCCGCGGAAAAGACCTTCCCGAGGACATCAACCTTTACTTTGATATGGTCCCCTAAACGTATGCGTCCTGTGAACTCCTCCGGAACGTCCACCCTGACACGGTAAGAACTTCTCTCAACCACCATCAACGCCTCTCCGGGAACAGCAAGATCTCCCCTGTCAACCCTTCTCTCAACCACGTAGCCGTCGAAGGGAGCTCTTATCTCCGCGTATTTGACCTCTGACTTGGCGGAGGAGAGTCTCTTCCTGGCTATCTCTACGCGGATCCTGGCGGATTCAAGGTTGGCCTTAGCTTCCAGGAACCTCGCCTCTACCTCATCAAACTCCTGACGGGTTACAGCCCCTTCCTTAAGAAGCTTTTTGAACCTGAGGTATGTTTTCTCAGCCACCCTGTACCTTGCGGAGGCAGCCTCGTAAGCTTCCTCCGCTTGTCTGACCCTGTTCTCCGCCTCCTCAACCCTGGCTTTGACATCCACCGGGTCTATCCTGAGGAGAACCTGATTCTCCTTGACCCGATCTCCCTCCTTAGCTCCGATGTAAACCACATACCCTGTCCTTCTGGTTGAGAGTTCCACCCTCTCCTCCGCAACTATGGTCCCGGTCAGAGATATGTAGGTCCTATCCAAGACCTCCACCCTTCCTATCTCAAGACCTGTTATTGTCTTGGTTTCAGGTACGGTCTCTTTCGCCGATATCTTGGGGTGAAAAGCTCCTGAGAGCCAGACTATAACCAGAGTTATCGGGAGTATCAGGAAGACCAGATACTTCACGAGGGTTCTCATCTCAGCACCTCCCTGATAAGACCGGCTGAAAACAGAGCCTTTGCGTAGCTTATATGACATCTCCTGAGGGCTTCAAGGTGATCGAGCCTCGCCATCTCAAGCTGGGTCTGGGCATCTATCAGGTCCACCATACGAGCGAGGCCGTTTTTGTATCTGAGCTTTATTATCCTTACTGTCTCTTCCGCCTCCTCAAGCCTTCTTTTGGCAGAGCTCAGTATTGCGAGGGAAGCCTCATACTCCCTTACCGCCTTCCTGACCTCGTAACCGATTCTTTCCTTCAGATGGTCTATCCTTTGGAGAAGGGCCCTCCTCCTGTGGTCCTCGCTCTTCATCTTCTTTATGGTGCTCAGGCCCATGTTCAGCCTCAGGGTAAGGCTAAGCCCAAAGGAATAGCCGTTCCCTTCAGAGCCAAAGGGTGTGTCTCTGTCGTACAGGGTGTAGGAAGCAAAAGCTGTAAGGGAGGGCATAATCTCGGACATCTTTAAGGACCTTCTTGTGTCTATAAGTCTGAGGGTTTTCCTGAGGGCTTTAAGGTCAGGTCTGTTCTCAATAGCCCGTACGATCAGATCCTCCGGAAGGGGCGGGCACTCACCGAGGGGTTCCGGTGTGAGACGGGAGTAGTCCCTGCCCGATAGCAGGGCCATCGCTTCCAGGGAGTCCCTGTAGCGTCTCTCCGCGTCCTTCAATCCTTCCTCAGCCTTAGCAACCCTGACCTTCGCCCTTAAAACATCCGAAAGAAGGGCGACACCTGTCCTGTACAGGGCTTCCGCTATCTTCAGGTGTTCCTTAGCATCATCAAGGTTTTTCATAGCTACACTCACAGCCTCTCTGAGAAATGAGGCGTTTATGAAGGTCTCGTAAGCTTCCAGCAGGATCCTCTCCTCAGCAAACCTGTATCTCAGCTTTTCCACCTCCACCTCAAGAGCTTTAATATCCCTTCTCGCCCTCAGGCCACCTCCCATCCATATAGGAACCTCCAGTCTCAGGGAGGTTTCAAAGTTGGACACCGGGTCTGGGTTGTTGAGGACGGAGGGGGATAAGTCCGATGCGGATATCCTCTCCTGGTTGAGCTTTACAAACAGAACCTGAGCCGGGATGTCTGTCCTCAGGAACCTCTCCTCAAAGACGACGGACGGCAGGAGGTCACGACCCGCAGCCTCGGCTTCCTGTTGCAAGGCTAAAAGGTCTTCCCTAAGAGCGTTGAGCTCCCTGTTGCCCTCAAGTGTATCCCTGAGGAAATCTTTTAGCCTGAGTACCTCCCCGAAGGACAGACTCACAAGAAGGAGCATAATTAAGAGGTTCATGTCCCTCCTCCATCAAAATATAAGAATATTCTAATATCCTTAAAAGTCAACACGGATCGGGTGATCTCCCTCAGTCCTCATCTTCAGTCGGTCTGCCAACCGTCAGCCTGTGAATCCTGCCAAGGAACTCTTTCAGTCTACTGTGATGGTATTCCTCCTGATGCCTTATCTTTGAAAGGAGCTTCTTCACATCATCTCTGTGATTAAGGCCGCTTTCTTCCAAATATCTGTCTCTTGAGGCTTCCTCGTAAACTATGTTTTCCATAACCTGCTGGGGCAAGGACAGGTTGTCGGTGATCTCCACTTCAACTTTACTCAGGTCCGGTTTCCCTCCAAGCTCGCCTATCTTTTCGCCAAGGTCCCCCATATGGACCATGCTCTCTATGGCAAGGTCAAGCATTATATCTCTGTATTCGCAGTTCTTTGAATGGAAGAAGGCTTTAAGATACTTAAGCACAACACTGTACTCCTCCCTGAGGAGGTCGTTAAGAACAGCTGCTGTCTTCTTGTCCTCAACTTCTCCGTTCAGCGGGTTCTCCTCGTCCTCAACCTTACCGAGTAGACCATTAAACTCTTCCCTGTGGTGTTGCTCGTCCCCTATGACCCTTTCGAGTAGTCTCTTTACAGAGTCGTCTTTTACAAGTTCAAGCTGTTCAGAATAGGTCTTTATGGCGAGCTCTTCCGCGGATATGTCTGCCTCTATCATCTTTCTCAGTGTGTCCGCTGTTAGGTCTATCGCCTCCTCAATCCTGTCCAGGGTTACCTCGCCCCCTATCTGAACAACCTTCTGAGCGAACCACTTGAGGTGTCTCATCTCCTCCCTCGCTATCTTCTCTACCTCTTCCCTTACCTCATGGTCCTTTATTAGGAACACCTGGTAGAGGTACTGAACTATGGCTGAGTGCTCCAAAGCTACATTATGAAGCAGGATAGCGATCAGCTCGGACCTTTTCATAGCAACCTCCTCACGTTTTAAACCTGAAGTAGATTATATCCCCGTCCCTGACCTCATAATCCCTTCCCTCAAGACGGACAAGGCCTTTTTCCTTAGCCTCCGCAAGGGAGCTGACCTTTACGTAATCTTCAAAGTTTATAACCTCCGCCGCTATGAATCCCCTCTCCATGTCCGTATGGACTTTACCTGCGGCCTGTGGTGCTTTTGTCCCCCTTCTGATGGACCAGGCTCTGGTTTCTCTTTCGTTAGTGGTGAAAAAGGTTATTAGGTCAAGGAGCCTGTAGCCCTCCCTGATAACCCTGTTGAGTCCCGGCTCTTCAAGGTTGTAGGCTGCCAGGAGCTCTTTCGCTTCCTCCTCATCAAGATCCGCCATCTGGAACTCAAGGTCCGCACATATAACCACAAGAGGGCTACCTTCCTCCGAAGCGAGTTTCTTCAGGCTCTTTACACACTGGTTACCCTCACCTCCCGGGAGGTCCTCCTCGGATATATTTGCCACGTAGAGAACGGGCTTTACGGTCAGGAGAAAGAGAACACCTCTTGCGTAGTTCAGTGTATCCTCTGGGAGTTCGTCCTGTCGTTTTCTCAGGGGCTCAAGATTTTCAAGGATCCCCTCTATGGCTTCCAGGTGCTCAAGCTCCTCCCTGGCATTCCTGTTTCCTGTCTTTGCTACCTTTTCAACCCTCGATCTCCTTGCTTTTACGGTCTCAAGGTCCTTCATGATGAGCTCAAGGTCAACGGTCTGAACATCCCTGACTGGGTCTATGCTTCCCTCAACGTGGGGGACATCCTCCTTTTCAAAACACCTTACCACCATAGCTATCGTATCCACCTCCCTTATGTGGGCGAGGAATCGGTTCCCCAGACCTTCCCCTCTGCTCGCGCCCCTTACCAGGCCTGCTATGTCAACGAACTCTATGAAGGTAGGTGTTGTCTTCTCGGATCCCTCCCTCTCCGCGATCACCCTGAGCCTCCTGTCGGGGACGGGAACCTTCCCAACGTTAGGGTCTATGGTCGTGAACGGGTAGTTTGCTACCTGTGCCTTGGCGGATCTTATAAGGGCATTAAAGAGTGTTGATTTACCTACGTTCGGGAGGCCTACTATACCCAGCTTAAAACCCATTACTTTGACCCGCAGACGTACCTTACCCCTTTTTCCGTCCTGGCCCAGTGGGGTGTGTTGGGATCAAGCTCAACCATGTCCCCCTCCTTGAGATGTATCTCGTTACCTTCAACACCTATAATCACCTCCCCTTCAATGACCCACCTTACCTCCCTGTCAGGATGTGTATGGGTGGGGTAGTAGGTCCCGGGGGGGTCCGACCAGGTGTAGACCGAAAAGCCCTTTGACTTCAGGATCTCCTTTACCCTCTCCTCATCCTTTATACCTGTGGACTCAAACCTGACACCCATGTAGTAGATTATATAAACGTGATAGATGTCTGGGATGATTTTATCCGTAAAGTGAGGAGCTTCTTCAGGTCCAGGGGATACCTTGAGGTTTCAACACCTATCCTTTTAGAGTTCCCGAACCTTGACCCGAACATAGAGCCGGTCAGCGTGAACGTCAAGATAAGGGGTGAGGAAAGAACTATGTGGCTCCAGACTTCCCCGGAGTACACTATGAAGAAGATCCTCGCAAAGTACAGGAGGCATATATACCAGATAGCCAAGTGCTTCAGGAACAACGAACACGGGAAATTACACAGGGTTGAGTTCCACATGCTTGAGTGGTACAGGGTGGGAGCGGACTACAGGTATCTAATAGATGAGATAAAGGACCTGATTAATTTCCTTATGGGGGTGAGCAGTTTCCAGGTGCTTACTGTGGAAGAAGCCTTTGAGAGGTACCTGAATCTGCCCCTTTCCGAGGACGAGCTTGAGCTGAGGACCAACATGGAAGCCTGCGGATACCATATAGAGGAGGGGGATGACTGGGAGACCATGTTTCACAGGGCGTACGTGGACCTTGCGGATAAGCTGAAGGGTGAGCCCCCCACCTTCATCACCATGTTCCCGAAGAGGGTATCAGCCCTCGCTAAGGTCAGAGGCGGATACGCGGAAAGGTTTGAGCTGTTCATAGGAAGTGTGGAGATAGCCAACGGATGGACTGAGGAAACTGACATGAAGGAGGTAAGGAGAAGGCTTGAAAGGGAGGCAAAGAGGACGGGTCTCCCCGTAGACGAGGAGTTTGTAAACGCCCATAAGAGCATGCCCGGCTGTGCAGGCTGTTCCATCGGTCTTGATCGGCTCTTCATGGTGTATGTAGGAGCAGGGAGCCTTGATGATGTAGAATTATGGAGATGACGCCTTACGAGGTTTTTCTTGAAGTGGTGCTGAAGTTTTCAGATCTCAAGTGGTCCGAGTTCAGGGATGATCTGATAGTCAAGTGTATGAAGGCCTTAAGGAGGTTCAGGGATGGAAGGAGCCTTGAGGAGGTCCTTTCCGACAAAAGGATCTCATCTGAAATAGAGGGTATTCTTGAAACACTCCACACCTTCGCAAGGAACTCAAAACCCGACGATGTGAACAAGGTTATAGACGCCCTCGGTGTGTTTACCAAGTCTCCCGCACCCTGCAAGACTAAGATAATAGCTGTCCTTGAAACGATGGTAGGAAGGAAGGGTTGCCGAGATGAAGGCTTTAGTACTTGAAAGGTTCGGAGGACCCGAAAACCTTAAATACGTGGAGGACTTCCCCGACCCAGAGCCGAAGGAAGGTCAGGTGAGGGTAAGGGTTAAGGCGGTAGCCCTGAACCACCTTGACATATGGGTAAGAACAGGTTCCTTACCGGTAAAACCCGAGCTTCCGCATATCCTGGGAGCGGACGTGAGCGGTGTGGTGGACAGGGTGGGACCGGGTGTCAGGAACTTCAAAGAAGGAGACGAGGTTATCATCATACCCGGTCTTTCCTGCGGTGTGTGTGAGATGTGCCTTTCGGGGAGGGACAACCTGTGCAGGGATTACGACATACTCGGTCTCAGGAGCAAAGGGGGGTATGCGGAGTTTGTTGTGGTCCCGGAGAGGAACCTGATTCCCAAACCCAGAAACCTCTCCTTTGAGGAAGCCTCAAGCTACCCACTTACATCCCTTACTGTCTGGAACGCCTTAGTGGATAAAGGCGGTATAAAGCCCGGAGACAGAGTCCTCGTATGGGCGGGGTCCTCGGGAGTCGGTGTCATGGGTATACAGATAGCAAAGCTCCTCGGTGCGTTCGTTATAGCAACCGCAGGGAATGAAGAAAAAGTCAGAAAGTGTAAGGAACTTGGAGCAGACCTTGTAATAAACCACTACAAAGAGGACGTGGTGAAGAGGGTCAGGGAGTTATTCAGAGAAGGTGTTGACATAGTTATGGACCATGTCGGGACCTCTACCTTCTGGAAGAGCGTTGAGTGTCTGAGACGCGGGGGAAGGCTTGTCTTCTTCGGAACCACAACCGGAAGCGAAGCCAGGATAGATATCCGCTACCTCTTCGTCAGGGAGATAACCCTCCACGGGGTCTATATGGGCGGAGGACACAACCTCTTCAGAATAACCAGGCTATTTGAAGAAGGAAAACTGAAGCCCGTTGTGGACAGGGTGTTTGACCTCAAAGAGGGCGGGAAGGCTCACACATACCTTGAGGAGTCGGGACACTTCGG
>JAJRQX010000108.1 GCA_024280065.1 Aquificota bacterium | reverse complement strand
GGAATACACCCGCATATACGATGAGGAGTCCAAGAGGGCTGGCTACAGACCTGTTTCTCCTATAAGGGAGGAGGACCTTGACCTTGAGAAGGTCAGTCTCGTGGGTGGCCTTGCCATGAACGAGGTCCCGTGTCCCTTCCTCTCTGAAGAAGGCACCTGTGAGGTATATCAGGACAGGCCTCTGATGTGCAGGCTTACCCTATTCAAGGACAGGGACCTCTGCAGGAAGGACTGGGAGAATCCCCTTTCCTTCATATGGAGGAGGGAAATAGCCCCCTTCGTGGAGGAGGTGAAAGAAGAGTTCTTCCCGAGGTTCAGGAGAGCCCTGGCGAACCTTCGGGATGAGACTGAAATCTCCAGCGTGTGGGAAGAGGACCTTGTATTCATCACGGACTACCTAAGGTTTGATCCCCTGAAAAAGGTCTTCTACGTTAAGGAGGGAGGATTTAAGCTGATCCCCTGAGTATCTGCAGTCCTTGAAGGTCTCCCAGACATACCTGTTCAAGGGAAGGTTCAGAACCTCCCACTCCCTTTTGGATGCGTCGTAAACCCTCATGTTCTTGTAGCCGTGTATGTCCATGACCATGAAGAGGAAGGCTGCCCCGGTACCACCGAAGCAGAAGAGAAGGATCTCATCATCCTTCCTGATACCCTGCCTGTTCAGGAACTCGTCTATGTAATCGGGTATCTCTATGTAGAGCTTGCCCGTGTGGTCGTCCTTTATCACCCACCACTCCCAGGGAAGGGGAACGGAACAGGGAACGTGACCGTATTTCCGGGCTGCGGGAAACTTCTTTATCCCAAAATAGTGGGTTACGGGTCTCCCATCTATTATGGGCTTTTTGCCTATGTTCTCCTTCAGATACCTCCAGTCCGTCTCCTTTGAGGGATCATACCTCGCCTTAAAGTTTCCGGGTCTCACCTTAGGGTCCTCGTAGCTCACGGGATAGCCTTTCTTCACCCAGGCGTTCCAGCCCCCGTCAAGTATGCCCACCTCATCGTGGCCGAGGAGATGGAATATCCAGTAGGCGTAAACAGCTCCGAGTATCTCGTTAACGTTGTTGCCCTTATAATATATGACCACCTTTGAGTCGTTATCTATGCCCCACCTTCTGAAGATCTCCTCGTATTCCTTGATAGACTTCTTGACCAGAGCTCCTGTCTTCTCGTCCATGGTCCTCCAGTCCTCCTTCTCAGTGAGCCTCGCACCAGGTATGTGGCCTTCAACCAGATAGCTCTGGGAGTCCGAAAACTCTAATATTACCAGCTTCGGATCTCCCAGGTTCTCCTTCAGCCACTCGGGAGAGACGAGCTTTGGCATGGAGAAGCTAAAACCGAGAAACAGGACCAGAACGACAAAAATCCTCATGGGTATAGTTTATGTGAGGTAGTTCAGATTGACAACCTTCGGACACCCTCCATATTTAAGGAATGATGAAGGTCTTCACCTTGGAGGAGGCAAGGAACCTTCTTGTCAAGATAAAGCCTATAGTAGAGGACATAAACATGAAGAAGGAGGAACTCTTTGAGATCTACTCCCGCCTTGAAGACGAGGAGGATGACCTTGAGAAGATGTATTACCAAACCAGGGCGAAAGAGCTTGAGAGCCTTATAAAGAGGGACTTTCTCAGAATAGAGGAGCTTGGGGGCGTCATAAAGGGTGTGGACCCGATCCTCGTTGACTTCCTCTCCTACCACGAGGGCAGATATATATGGCTCTGCTGGAAGGAGGACGAGGAAACAATAATGTACTGGCATGAGCTGAACGACGGCTTCGCGGGAAGGAAGCCGGTTGAGTATTTAGAGAGTTCAGGAACCGCCTTCTGAGAGGACCTCCCTGTAAACATAGTAGAACCAGAGGACCCTCTTCACATACTTCCTCGTCTCCCTGTATGGTATGAGCTCTATGTATAGGAAGTCATCCTCATACCTCTTCCACCTGCTTACTACACCGTGTCCCGCGTTGTAGGAAGCGAGGACCCTGACGAGATCCCCTTCCCAGAGGTCCATGAGGAACTTAAGGTATGCTGTCCCAAGGAGTATGTTTGTTTCGGGATTGAAGAGGTTCTCGGAGTTTATGCCGAACCTCCTTCCGACCCATTCCGCTGTCTTGTCTATAAGCTGCATCAGGCCCTTTGCGTCCGATCTTGACACGACGAAGGGATCAAAGAGGCTTTCTTGCCTCATCACCGCGTATATCAGTGCATCCTCAACGCCAAACCTCTCCGAAGCCCTCCGCACGATAGCCCTGTATGGTGTAGGGAAGGCAAGGTATCTGTAAACGTCCGATCCAACTCCGAACCTCCTGGCCGCTATAACCACCGCTGTGTGTGGGTCTATCCGCGAGATCTCAAGCAGGTCCCACGGGGATAATGTGTCCCTCTTCCTCAGGATCTCAAGCCTGAGGTAGTATGGGAACCCCGCCTCCGCTATACCCATCAGCCTTGATAGGGTTGCGGGATCTCCACCGTCCGCAACTCTGAGGACCGGTCTCCTGTACACCCTCTCACCGATCATCTTCCTCGCCACAGCACCGTAGAACCCCTCCTCCCCAGTTGCTCTGCTCAGGTAATAGTAAGCCATTACCTTGTCACCTATCTCCATAAGAACTTTGAACTTCCAGAAATAGATCCTTGCCTTCTCCATGGAACCCTTGGCAAGCTCTTCCGCCTCAGAAAGGATCTCGTAAGCTATCCTGTATCTCCCCTCCATGTATCTTATGAGGGCAAGGTAGAAGTATCTCCTTAGGTTCTCACCTGACCTGGCTATGTATCTCCTCGCTCCCTTCAGGTCTCCTCTCATCAACAGCTCCCACCCGAGCAGAAAGTAAAGGTCAGGGTCTTTCTTCTTCAGGGCGAAACGCTTTGCCTCTTCAATACCTGAGGTTTTTATGAGCGATACGAGTCCGTATCTCCAAGCCCTTTTGTCGTCACACCTTTGAGCTACCCTCGCAACCTCCCTGAGCCTACCAAGTCTGTATAGAGCCACCGTTCTGTACAGGCAGAGGTCCCCGGCCAACTTCAGGACGGTTTCATACCTTCCTTTGGTCAGGAGCCTATTCAGGACTTCCCTCCTCTCCTCTTCGGTGAGGTTTAAGCTACCCAGAAGGTCCGGGAACCTCTCGGGGAACCTGACGGCGATGGGTTTGGGGTCAAGTCTTAGGTAAGACCAGATGCGGGTTAGCTTGTCAGCGTAAATGTCCCTGACCCTGCCGAGGTCTACACCCTTAATAACCTTAAGGGCTTCTTCCCCCCTCCCCGCCTTCAGCAGGTCCCAGGCGAGCTCAACCCTCAGCTCGTCTTCAAAAACGGAACCCCTGAAATTACTGAGAAGGTAATAGGCTGTGTATATGTCCCTCGTCTCAAGATACCTCTTAAGGAGGATATACTCCAAGGGCGGTTTGGAAAGGCAGACGAGGGGTAGGAGAAGGAGCGTCAGGAGGAGGACCATCTTACTAACCTCTTTATCCTCTTTATATCCCTTGCCCTCCCCGTCTCCTCGTCAACTTCCACAATGACAGCGTTGAAGACGACCTCCTCCTTCTCCTCCACCTGAAACTTCCTCGGCATGGCCAGGAGGAACCTCTCTATGGGTTCCTTAGCCCTCATGCCTATCACTGAATATAGGGGACCTGTCATACCCACGTCCGTAACGTACGCGGTCCCTCCTTTCAGGATCATCTCGTCCGCGGTAGGGACATGGGTGTGGGTCCCGTAGACAACAGAAGCCCTTCCGTCCGTATAAATGGCGAAGGCCCACTTCTCGGAGGTGGCCTCGGCGTGAAAGTCCACCACAACGACCTTGGTTTCTCTTGACACATCCTCGTATATCGCGTCAAAGGTCCTGAATGGGTTTTCAAGGCCATTGTCCATGAAGACCCTCCCCATGAGGTTTATAACCGCAAACTTCTTACCGTTCTTTTCAAAAACACCGTAGCCCCTTCCCGGAACACCCTCCGGGTAGTTGGCAGGCCTGAGCAGGTCCGGAGAGCTGTCTATAAACTGAAGGACCTCCTTTTTGTCCCAGATGTGGTTGCCGGAGGTGAAGACGTCTATACCCATGCTCCTCAGCTCCTCATAGACCTTCCTGGTTATGCCGAACCCTCCCGCCGCGTTCTCCACGTTGGCAAGGACCACATCTATCCCCTCCTTCTCCCTTATCTCACCTACCAGTTTGGCGACCGTCCTTCTACCAGGTCTGCCAACAACATCCCCTATTATCAGAAATCTCATTTTTTTGTGTTTGGTGCGGGTGGAGGGAGTCGAACCCTCACGCCCTTGCGGGCACCGGATCCTGAGTCCGGCGCGTCTGCCAGTTCCGCCACACCCGCTCTATTAAATATTATTTAGCATACTCCACGTGTCTCAGCTCCCTGATCACCACCACCTTTATCTGTCCAGGGTAGTCCATCTCCTCCTCTATCTTCCTGGCTATCTCCTTGGAGAGCATGTAGGCATCCTCGTCGGATATCTCCTCCGGATCCACGATAACCCTTACCTCTCTTCCCGCTTGGACCGCGTAGGCGTTGGCCACACCTCTGAAGGACTTCACTATCTCCTCCAGCTTCTCAAGACGTTTCAGATAGACCTCCAGGGTCTCCCTCCTCGCTCCCGGTCTGGCAGCAGATAGGGCATCCGCAGCACACACTAAGGCAACCTCGGGGTATCTCACAGGTTCTTCTTCGTGATGGGCCTTTATGGCGTTTATCACCGCGTCTGGCTCTCCGTATTTCTTGCATAGCTCAACACCTATGTCTGTGTGGGAACCTCCGAGCTCGTGGGATATGGCCTTCCCTATGTCGTGAAGGAGGCCTGCTCTTCTTGCCAACTTTGCGTCAAGGCCGAGCTCCTCAGCCATCATGCCGGCTAAGTATGCTACCTCCTTTGAGTGAAGCAGGACGTTCTGGGAGTAACTTGTCCTGAAGTAAAGCTTTCCTATGTAGTAGTAGAGGCCTGGGTTTATGTCGTGGAGCCCGAGCTCAAAGACGGTTTCCTCTCCCATCTTCCTTATCTTCTCGTCCATCTCCCTCTTCACCTCATCAACCACCTCCTCTATACGTGCCGGGTGTATCCTGCCGTCCTGTATAAGCCTCTCAAGGGCCTCCTTAGCTATCTCACGTCTTAAGGGGTCAAAGGAGGATATGGTGACCACATCGGGGGTGTCGTCTATGATCAGATCAACGCCCGTCAGGATCTCAAAGGTCCTTATGTTCCTTCCCTCCCTGCCTATTATCCTGCCCTTAAACTCGTTGCTCGGAAGTTCAACCGAGGTCGTCGTGTAGTTTATCGCTATCTGGGGAGAGAGTCTCTGGACCGCGGTGGTTATTATCCTTTTGGCCTCAAACTCAGCCTTCTCCCTCGCCTCTTCCTCGATCCTCCTCATCAGCTTGACCGCTTCTACCCTCACCTCCTCCTCAACTTTCCGGAGTAGCTCCTCCTTTGCCTCTTCAACGGTGAGGCCCGCTATCCTCTGTAGCTCCTGAAGCTCCTTCTCCCTGAGCCTCTCTATCTCCTCTTCTTTTTCCTTGAGTTTCCTCTCAAGATCAAGGATCTCTTTCTCCTTCGCCTCAACCTGCCTCTGCATGTCCCTTATCTCCCTCTCCCTTCTGAGTATCTCCTCTTCCCTTTTTTCTATGATCTCCCACTTCCTGTCCAGCTGTTTCTCCTTGGAGTGGACAAGCTCCTCAAGCTCCTTTACCTCCCTCCTCCTCTCCTCAAGATCCTCCTTGATCCTCCGGGCCTCCTCCCTCGCGGACTCTATCAGGGATTCTGCCTTGCCCTCCGCCTCCCTGAGTATGCTCTCAGCCCTTTGCTTTGCTTCCCTTAATATCTCTTCAGCTTTACGGTCAATATCTTCTCTTTTTATTGTCTGAGCTCCCCTGAGTATCAGAAAGGCTACGACAAAGCCTGCGA
The DNA here is from genome assembly GCA_024280065.1 of Aquificota bacterium. Taxonomy (GTDB): domain Bacteria; phylum Aquificota; class Aquificia; order Aquificales; family Aquificaceae; genus Hydrogenivirga. The sequence continues at coordinate 4,828 of JAJRQX010000108.1, read as the reverse complement.
CAACACCTCCCGCTATCGCTACAAGCATCAGCAGTTCCATCTCTCCGACCTCCTTATCAGTTCCTTTTCGGTGACTATAAGGTCCAGGGGAACGTCCCAGCTGTCCCTCGGGACCTCCTGTATTACTTGGAAGGAGTAGGCTACCCCTACTTTGGGAGCATGGACCTTCCTGAGCAATCTATCGTAGAAACCCTTTCCGAAACCGAGCCTGAAACCTCTGCGGTCAAAGACGATACCGGGAACAACGGCGAGGTCAAGTTCTTCGGGTCTTACCTCTATCCCTCCTTCCGGTTCCATCACACCGAAGGAGCCTCTGCGGAGCTTTTCAGGATCAGAGACCTTAAAAAGCCTGAGATCGTCTCCCCAGACCCTTGGGAGGACAAGAACTTTGCCGAGGGAGAGTATCTCGCGGAACAGAGGCCTCAGGTCCGGCTCGCCCTTTATCGGGTAAAACATAAGGATGGTTTTTGCCCTCCTGAACTCGGGCAGACCCGAGAGTCTCTCCCTTATCGCCCTGTCCTTTATCTCTTTCTCCTCAGGGTCCTGATCTATCCTCAGCTTTAGTATCCTTCTCCTTAAGACCTCCTTAGTGGCGATCAAGGCTTCCACCTCCTGCTCACCAGGAGGGGAAGGCAAGAGGGTAGGCCACCCGCCCCGCCGTGATCCTCGGAGATACCGGTGGGCCTCTATCTTTAAGGTGGGTACCCTCTCGGAGAGTCCCAAAGGGACTTCCCCGAAGCCGGGTTCCCTTTACCTCAACCTGTAGGCCCCGTCAGTATGCTCCGGACCACGCGCGGGGCAGGAGCTTTATCTGAACTCCACCCCGAACCGTTCTCTCAACCTACAGACGAGGTCCTCTACCACGGAGCCGATCTCATCGCTGGAAAGACTCCGTTCCCTGCTCCTGAACACTATCCTCACACCTACACTCTTCTTGCCTTCCCCTACCTTCTCACCTGTATACACGTCAAAAACCTTAACCTCTTCCACCATGCCACCCATATGAGATCGGATCTCATTTAATAATTTACCCACAGAAAGGTTTTTGTCCACAAGTAAGGAGAGGTCTCTGATCACAGGTGGGAACTTAGCAGGCTCTTCATAAACGTAGGTTCTCGTTTCTACCCACAGCTTGTCCACGGATAGCTCGGCGAGGAAGACCTTTCCCCTGAGGCCGAGATCCCTCTCCACCGACGGGTGGAGTCTCCCGAGGAAACCGACCTCCTCCGACCCTTTCAGAACCTTGGCCTGAACGTGAGGGTGGAGGAAGGGGAGGTCCGACATCTCCGTGACCACCTCGGATCCCAAAACCCTTGCTATCCCCTGAACCAGGGTCATAAGGTCCCTGTGGTCATACTCCCTTTCTGGGAAGGTGGATGCAGTGCCTTTGAGCAGTATCCCTACCCTCAGCTCCTCTCCATCCCTGCGGAAAACCCTCCCTACCTCAAAGATGGCCACGTCATAGTTGTAGTGGCTGTCGTTGTATACGGCAGTCCTGACCAGGGAGGGTATGAGGCTTGACCTTAGGAACCTCTGGGAGGGGACGAGAGGGTTTACTATCTCAACCTCGGGGAGAGAGAGGCCAAGTGTCCTGTACAGCTCCTCCTCCTCGTAGGATATGTTTATAACCTCGGATAATCCCCTCGCCCTGAGGTAGTCCGCTACGAGATCAGCGGGTTCTTCCTTAAAGTCAGCCCTTGAGGGTAGCTTAAGCTCTTCTGAGGGAAAGCTCTCGTATCCCTTCACCCTCATTATCTCCTCTATGATGTCCACGTCCCTCTCTAAATCAAATGCTCTGTGGGAGGGGACGATCACCTCAACACCGCACCTCTTCACCTCGTGGGGTATCTCAAGGGCTGTGAGTATCCTGCTTACCTCCTCCGCTCTGAACTCCGAACCCGAATACCTGATGAACCTACCCATCTGCAGAAAGACCTTTCTGGGCTCGTATCTCTTCGGGTATACGTCCCTGACCGCAACTACCTTTCCCCCGGCTATGCGGGTTATGAGGTCAACCGCCACGTTCTGAGCTTCATCCACCCATTCCTTGTCCACGTTCCTCTCGAACCTGTAGGAGCTTTCCGTCTGTATGCCGAGCTTTTTAGAGGACCTCCTTACCCTCTTAGGGTCAAAGTAGGCGGACTCTAAGAGAACTGACCTTGTGTTCATATCCACCGCAGTCTCCTTTCCTCCTATTACTCCCGCCACAGCTACGGGCCTTCTTTCGTCCGCTATAACGAGTATTTCTTCGCTCAAAGTGACCTCAGTTCCCTCAAGAGTTCTTATGATTTCCCCTTTTTTGGCCGATCTAACCTTTATACCACCCTCAAGCTTGTCCAGGTCAAAGGCATGAAGAGGTTGACCCTCTTGGACCATAACGTAGTTGGTTATGTCAACGACACTGTTTATAGTCCTGAAACCCGCCTGCCAGAGCTTCCTTCTCACACTTATGGGAGACACGCCCACCCGAAGACCCTCTAAGACGACGCCCCTGTATCTGTGGCAGTCCCCGTCAAGGACCTCTATGGGTATTTCCCCTAAATCGCCGAGGTCTGGTATGGTTCTGTTCCTCTTAGGAAGGCCCAGGAGGGCGCTGATGTCCCTCGCAACACCCCTGACGCTGAGCATGTCACCCCTGTTAGGGGTTATGTCAAGCTCAAGGATAGGCTCTCCGAAGCCGAGGAGCGTTCTGACGTCCGTTCCCGGGTCTATATCCTCATAAACCTTCAGAACACCCTCTGAGGCATCGTCAAGCCCGAGGTCTTCTGGGGAGAGTACCAGCCCCTCCGAGACTACACTTCCGAAGGCCTTCTTATCAACGGTCCTTCCACCCACCTTGGAGCCTGCCGGGGCTACGAGGACGACGACACCCTGGGCTATACCTGTGTCTTTGGTCACCAGCCTTACCTTTCCCTTGGGTCCCAGGTCCACCAGCAGGACAAGGAGATCCGACCTCTCGGGGTGAGGTTCAGCACTGATGACCTTTCCGGCGTAAACACCTTCAAGTTCAACACCGAAGGTGTCAAGGGTAGCCTCCACGCTTCGCAGTGAGAGAACCTCGGCTATCTCCTCGGGGTCTATGTCTCCGAGTTCCAAAAACTCCTCAAGCCAAGATATGGGGATACGCATGGGAGTTATTTTACCAGAGGGCCATCGGTATCTAATTGATAATAAATACTAAATGAGATTTGATAACTCCGGCTTATGGAGACCATTAGCAGGTCTTATTGCAAATAATTATCATTTAACTTACTATCCATACAGGAACAGTTAGCAATGAGAAGGAGGGGAAGGATGAAAAGCCTGAAGCTGTCGGCCTTATCCGTATTTACCCTTGCTGGGCTGTCCTTCGGTACGGTAGAGGGGACTCACTACTCCGTGAGGTATGTTAAGGAGTTTCCTTCAGGGGTGGCCTTTGCTGGAACGGGAAAGGGAGTCATAGAGGGAAAGGTGGTCTACGTGGGCAAGAGAAAGCTCAAAAACAGGAGAAAGCTCATAACCAAGGACAAGGAGGTCTGCGGAAGGGGTTACAAGATAGACAGGGTATACGAGATATCGGAGAAAGGAGGTGTCAAGAACGCTGTGGTCTTTGTGGAAGGTCTTAAGGTGAAGGCCAGGAAGGATGCTAAGCTGGTTCAGGAGAGGTGCGAGTTCCTGCCCAGGGTGGTGGTCCTCACGACAGGGTCTACCCTTGAGATAGTGAACAACGACGCTACCAAGCACGAGGCGAACGGAGTCCAGGACTTTGAGACCATATTCCAGCTCTCCCAACCCAAGAAAGGTATGGTGAACAGGGTGACCCTGAGCAAACCCGGGGTCGTAGAGGTCACCTGCAACATACACGGCTGGATGAAGGCCTGGGCTGTGGTGGTTGATAACCCCTACTTTGCTGTAACTGACAGCGGAGGCTCCTTCAGGATAGAAGGTCTACCTCCTGGTGAATACAAACTCAAGGTCTGGCACGAGGGTCTGGGAGAGAGGACGATGACCGTTAAGGTGTCACCCGATAGGCCCGCCAAGGTCGTTTTTGAACTGAGATAGAGGAGGGACAGATATGAAAGGGAAGGCCGTCCTAAGTAGCCTTGTTGTTCTCTCCCTCATCGTTGGGTATGCGGACTCAAAGAGGGCTCCGAGGATAGAGCCTCTGCCAGACAGACCACCCGAACCCAAGGACAACCCCACAACCCCGGTGAAGGTGGAGCTCGGAAAGCTCCTCTACTTTGACCCCCGCCTATCGGGCGACGGTAGCGTATCCTGTGCAACCTGCCACGACCCTAACCACGCCTGGGGTAAGAAGAGGGTGATGTCACCCGCCTACCCTGAGAACAAGCACTTCAGGCATTCACCCACGATCCTGAACGTAGCCTACAACACCATGATGTTCTGGGACGGAAGGGTTAAGACGCTTGAGGAACAAGCGTTAAAGCCAATAGCTTCACCCTTTGAGATGAACATGAACTACGACCTCCTTGAGGAGAGGTTAAAGTCAATACCCAGATACAGAGAGCTGTTCAGAAAGGCCTTCCCAGGTGAGAAGGACCCAATAACCGTAGAGAACGTGGCCAAGGCCATAGCTGCCTTTGAGAGGACTATAGTCTGTAACGACTCACCCTTTGACAGGTACATGAGGGGAGAAAGGAACGCTATGGACGAGCTTCAGATCAAAGGTATGAAGCTCTTCGTAGGGAAAGCAGGGTGCGTTCAGTGCCACAACGGACCCAACTTCACCGACAACAAGTTCCATGTGACAGGTGTCCCGAAGAACAGGATTGAGGACGACGCTTTAGTGAGGGCAACCAGGAACTTCGTCATAAGGCAGGCTGGCTTT
>JAJRQX010000107.1 GCA_024280065.1 Aquificota bacterium | reverse complement strand
GCCGGGCTCGCCCTTTTGGTTACCTTCCTGTACCTCAGGAGCGTCAGAAGACCCACACTTCCAGTACTCATACCTCTGGTACTGGTCTTAATAATCACGTCAACCGCCATGTTCCTGAACATGGTGGGCAACTTTCAGAAAGGTGACTATCTCCTTGCGGTTGTCAGCGGACTTATACTAGTACTTGAAGTCGCGATAATACTGGAAGCTATCAACGCCATCAGGACTGAGAGTCTGAGGAGTGAGCCGTGAGCCTGTCCGAGTTCTTCAGGGAGTTTTACAGGCTTAAGTTCGGCCAGACCTTTGCGAGGGAGGCCAGGAAGCTGGAGGAGGTCTTCCTGTTCCTCGTCCTTTCGGACTACTTCGGCATACCCAACCCTTACAAACTCCTCTTCCTTGAGATATATCCCGAGCTTCTTGAGGAGTTCCACAGGTGGCATCTGAGGATGGGACTGAAATCCTCTCCTTTAGAGTGGATAAGATGCTGCTGAGAACCTATAATAGAAAGTAAGGAGGAAAGGAGATGCCGTTCATAGGGAACATATCTCTCCCCGAACTCCTCATAATCCTTGCCATAATACTCGTCCTCTTCGGGGCCTCAAGGCTACCGGAGGCGGGTAAGGCCTTAGGAGTAGGCATAAGAAATTTCAAGAAAGCACTCTCGGGAGAGATAGAGGAGGAAGAGGAGAAGAAGATCAAGGAGGTAAAGGCTGAGGAGGTGAAGGAAGAAGAGGTCAAGGAGACTAAGGAGGAGACCAAGGAGGCCAAGGCTTAAACCTTGGAGCTGAGAACGATAACCACCTCACCCCTGAGACCTCCCCTTGATTCCACTTCTTCTATTACCTCAGAGACCTTACCCCTTATGTACTCCTCATGGACCTTGGTGAGCTCCCTGGCCACACAGACGCTGACTTCCCCAAATACATCTCTGATTAGGTAGAGTGTTTTGAGGACCCTCTTGGGGGATTCAAAGAGAACTACAGTGGTGTCCTCACAGGCCTTCAGCTCTTCAAGGAAACCCTTAGTTCCCTTTCTCGGAGGGAAACCTACGAAGAGAAACCTGTCGGTGGGAAGGCCTGAGCCAACCAGGGCGGTTATGACAGCGGAAGGTCCGGGAAGGACCTCCACCTCAATCCCCTCCTCAACACATTTTCTTATCAGTCTGTATCCTGGGTCCGAAACCGCCGGCGTCCCGGCGTCCGTAACGAGGGCTACGTCTTCCTTCTCAAGTATCTCCATTATCCTGGGTATCTGCCTCTCTTCCTTTGGTTCGTAGTAAGACAGAAGCTTCTTCCCCTTTATGTCGTAATGGTTGAGGAGTATGAGCGTCCTCCTTGTATCTTCGCAGGCTATGTAGTTTACGGACCTGAGGATTTCCAGGGCTCTCAGGGTTATGTCCTTAAGGTTCCCTATGGGCGTTGGGACAACGTAGAGCTTCCCACCCATGTTCAGTCAAAGAGGGCTGTTGTAAGATATTTCTCTCCTCCGTCAGGGAAGACGGTTACTATAACACCCTTCTCGCCCGCTTCCGTCAGCTCCCTCGCTATCCTTATGCACGCCGCGAAGGCTGCACCAGAGGACTGTCCGGCGAACACGGACTCTTCCCTTGCAAGCCTCCTCGCCCACTCGTAGGCCTCCTCTGTCTCAACGAATATGGTCCTGTCAAGGAGGTTCTCGTCAAAGATCCCGGGCTTTATAGAGCTTTCTATGTGCTTGAGACCTTCTATCCCGTGGAAGGGATATGCGGGCTGGACGCCTATTATCTTAATGTTCTGGTTGTAGACCCTCAGCCTCCTCCCTGTCCCCATGATCGTCCCACCCGTCCCAATACCGGCTACGAAGTGGGTTATTCTCCCGTGTGTCTGGTTCCATATCTCTATGCCCGTTGAGTAGAAATGGGCCTTCCAGTTAGCGGGGTTGTTGTACTGGTCCAGATACACATACTTGTCAGGGTTCCTCTCAACGAGGTCTCTAACAAAAAGGATCGCCCCGTCCGTCCCCTCAAGGGGGTCCGTCAGGTATATCTTTGCACCGTAGGCCTGTATTATCCTCTTCCTCTCCTCGCTTACGTTGGCAGGCATAGCGAGCTCAACGGGGATACCGAGTGCTGCCCCGACCATGGCTAAGGCTATACCCGTATTGCCGGAGGTTGCATCTATAACCACCTTTCCCTCCTTTATGAGACCCTTCTCAAGGGCATCTAAGAACATGCTGAGGGCAGGTCTGTCCTTGACCGATCCTCCCGGGTTGAAGCTTTCAAGCTTTGCGTATATCTCCACATCTGGGGAGATGTCTTCAGGAATTACCTTCCTGATTCTCACCAGGGGTGTGTTTCCAACGAGGTTGAGTATGGAGTTCCTGAGCTTTCTGTAAGGTTCATCGTGCTGACCGAGAACCCACATCTACTTTCCTTTTCCGATCACGAGGATGGACCCCGGCCTCTTTATCCTGAGGGCTACCATCTCAAGGACCCTGAAGATATGGTTCATGTTTGAAGACTC
>JAJRQX010000006.1 GCA_024280065.1 Aquificota bacterium | reverse complement strand
CATACACAAGGTCATGAGCATAGTGACCATGAAGGCGGTTTCCGGAGGTGCTTTCTTCCTTTTGTGTCTGCCGGTATTCGCCTTTTACCTGTACAGACACCCTTCGCAGGCGGTCGGAGTCATCAAGGTGGTCGGGGGTATCCTTCTGGTATCCCTTGCGGTCTACGTAGCCCTGAACACCCTGGTAAGGAAGAATCTGAGAAGGAACAATGTAGGAAGGCTGAAGGGGTCCTTTAAGAGATACTGGAACTATATAAAGATCTTCGGGTACAAACGTAAGGGTTATCTGCTTCTTTCGGTCCTGTCAAGCCTGGCTCTCTATGTGTCGTTCCTGCTCATAGCTCCGGTTCTCCTTCTGTCCTTCGGGGTTGAGGTTGACATCACCGAGGTTCTCATGGACCAGATAGTGTTGCTTTACGCCCTGTTCATTAGCCCTACTCCCGGAGGTAGCGGTGTCGGTGAGATAGGGGGAATTGCAGTATTCAGCTCATACCTGAATCCTTACGAGATAGGGGTCTTCGTTATACTTGGGAGGGTCGTCGGTCAGTATCTAAGTGCCTTCGTCGGAGGTGTCCTGTTCCTGCTATGCCTGCTGAAAGACTTAAGGAGGTAGTCCTCCCTATCCTTGTTGGGATTCTCTTTTATCTCAGTTTCTCCAAGTATGACCTCTGGTTTCTGGTGTTCCCGGCACTGTTCCTCCTTCCTATGATCAGGTCCTTCGCAGGCTGGTTTCTGGCCGGCTTCGTCACCTTCCTCCTCTCACTCCTGTGGATAAGGATAGCTATGATAGACTACGGAGGTGTTTATCCTCCGGTAGCTTACCTGCTGATAGGCCTTCTCTCGGTATCTATGGCCCTATACCAGTTCTCGGGGCCATACCTCCTGTGGAGGTGCCTCGGGTTCAGGGTCATACTCCTGCCTCCCGCCTGGATGGTCTTTGAGATCCTTAGGTCCCACCTTCCCTACGGTGGCTTCCCCTGGATTCTGGTAGGTGAGCATCTTGTAAACATCCCATTTGCTAAATACTACCTCTCCGCAGGGGGTGTATACCTCGGGACCCTGATCCTCTGGTATGTGTCCGTAGCGCCCTTCCTTCTCAGAAGGGTTAGGAACCTTCTGGTCTACATCGTTCTCCTTACACTACCTCTTCCCTTCGTGAGACAGGGAGCACACCTCCCTCCCGGTGAGGTTACCGTAGCCATCGTTCAGACGAACGTTCCGGAGGAGGTGAAGCTGAGGAGAGACCTTTTCAGGAAAGAACTGCCGAGGCTCTGGAAGTTACTGGATGAAGCAAAGAAGAAGAACCCGGACCTGATACTCTTTCCCGAGTCCGCCTTTCCCTTCTTCGCAGGAGACCTGTTTGAGGAGGGGAGGAAACTCCTTGAAGTCTCAAGGGACTTTCCCGTTGTGGTCGGCCTCGTGGATATAAGGGTGATGGGCAAGGACATAAAACCCTATAACTCCGTCTTCGCCTTAAAGGGAGGCGAGGTGGTGGACTTCTACGATAAAGTCAGGCTTCTGCCCTTCGGGGAGTACGTTCCATTTCCTTTCGGGTTTGTCAAGGAGATCTTCGGTGCAATAGGGGGTATAGACTACAGCCCTGGCGAGGACTTAGACTGCCTTGAGCTGAACGGTCTTAGTATCGCCACGCCTGTCTGCTTTGAGGTCTCCTACTACTCCCTGGTGAGGAAGCTCTCCTCCTGTGCGGACCTTATAGCGGTCCTGACGAACGACGGATGGTTCAGGGACTCGGACGGGACCTTCCAGCACCTGAGACAGGCAAGAGTGAGGGCTGTGGAAACGGGAAGGTTTCTGGTGTGGGTGAACAACACAGGGCCTTCCGCGGTCATATCCCCTGAAGGCAAGATCGTCGCCTACCTACCCTACGGCAGAGAAGGTGTTCTGGTGTACACGATCAGGAGTAGACCCGGGAACAACCCTCAACACCCTCAACGGTCCTTATAGCCTTGATTATCCTCATAAGGTGCTTCCTGTCCGTCACATCTATGGTAAAGTCCATAACCGCCTCCTCGCCGGTCGTCTTTGTAACGGACTCCCATATGTTTGAGTCGTTCTCCGCTATCTTGCTGGCTATCTCGGAGAGGATACCTATCCTGTCCTTCGCCTTCACCCTTATCTTGGTTCTGAACTTTCCTGAGGGCCTCCATCTGACCCTCAGGACCTTTTCCGGGAAGTTTTCCATTAGATACCTGAGGTTTGAGCAGTTCCTCTCGTGGAGGACTATGCCCCTTCCTCTCGTGATCACGCCGTAGACCTCGTCTCCGGGGACCGGGTTGCAGCACTTCCCGAGGTCGTACAGGACACTTCCTAAGTCTTCCACCGAGACCTCCCCACTGCCCTCCGGAGCTCCTTTCTGAACCTTCTCCCTGCTCTTCGGCGAGAGAAGGGACACCACCCTCTCGGGTGGGAGCTTCCCGCTGCCGAGGGCTATGAGGAGGTCCTCCTCATCCTTTACCCTTACCTTTGACCTTAACCTCTCCATAAGGTCTTCCTTGGATAAGTTCAGCTGTTCCCTTATCCTCTCAAGGATCCTCTTCCCCTCGGAGAGGAACCTCTCCCTCTCCATCTGCTTTATGAACTGCTTTATCTTGCTCTTCGCCTTTCCAGTGACCACAAACTTGAGCCAGTCGGGGTTCGGCTTTTTGTGGGGACTCGTTATGATCTCCACCCGGTCACCGCTCTTCAGCCTGTAGTTCAGCGGGACTATCCTGCCGTTCACCTTAGCTCCCGCACAGTGGTTACCTATCTCCGTATGTATGTGGTAGGCGAAGTCAACGGGTGTAGCTCCCGCAGGGAGGACCACAAGGTCCCCTTTTGGTGTGAAGACGAAGACCTCCTCAGAGAAGAGCTCCCTCTTGATGCTGTCAAGGACTTCAGCAGGGTTCCTGCTCCCCTGAATGCTTTCTACCAGGTCTCTGAGCCAGGAGAACAGCTCACCTCCTTCAGCCCTTTCCTTCCCTTCCTTGTAAGCCCAGTGGGCCGCTATTCCTTTCTCCGCCCTGAGGTGCATATCTCTCGTTCTTATCTGGAACTCCACCATCTTCCCCTTGGGCGCCACCACGGTAGTATGGAGGGACTGGTACAGGTTCGGCTTCGGTAGGGATATGTAGTCCTTGAACTTGCCCGGAACGGGTTTGAAGACGCTGTGAATTATGCCGAGGACCGTGTAGCACTCCGGGACGGTCCCCACTATTATCCTTACACCCAGTATGTCGTGGACCTCTTCCAGCTTTATGTTCTTCCTTATGGTCTTCTGCCAGATGCTGTAAAGGTGCTTGGGTCTGTAGGATATGTCCGCGTCTATGCCGGCATTCTGCAGTTCTTCCCTCACCTTTGGGATCACAAACTTCTTCAGGTAGGCCTCAAGGTCGTCCAGGGACTGGCTGACGAACCTCCTTACCTTCTCATACTCCTTGGGATACAGGTGCCTGAAGGCGAGGTCCTCCAGCTCCCTCTTTATCTCCCATATGCCCAGTCTGTGGGCTATGGGTGCGTATACCTCCAGGGTCTCCTCCGCTATCCTGAGTCTCTTCTCCCTGCTCAGATAACCGAGGGTCCTCATGTTGTGGAGCCTGTCCGCCAGCTTGACTATAACGACCCTTATGTCCTTCGCGGTGGCTATTATCAGCTTCCTGAAGTTCTCAGCCTGAGCCTCTTTCAGGTTCCTGAAGTTT